>MTNG01000131.1 GCA_002011395.1 Candidatus Aciduliprofundum sp. JdFR-45 | reverse complement strand
CATCCATGGGGCTGAGGTAGTCAAAGGTGTGCTCTCCCACAACCACGTCATCGCTCCTCTCTATCCCCCTGCTTCCCTGCGCGTTTATGATCTCCAGGAACTTATCCCGCGCCTTTCCGCTCTCCAGTATTTCCTTCGCCATGCGCTTGCCCTCGCCCTTCGCCGCGACGTTCGCCATCTCCAGCAGTATGCCCGCGAGGTCGGTGGACTTCTCAACGATGCTGTTTGAGACGCTGCGGCCCTCCAGAACCATAAGGGCCTCCTTCGCCTCCAGCGCCGGGCCTATGGCCCTGCCTATGGGCTGCTCGCCATACGTCACGGCGCACTCCACGGTTATTCCCAGACGCTCGCCCAGCCCTATGAAGTCCATGGCGTAGCGCCTCGCTGCCTTCATATCGGGGACCTTCGTCTCCGGGCCCATGGGTAAGTCTATTACCAGGAAGTCCGTCCCCACGGCCTTCTTCTTCGCCATCACAGAGGCGAGAACCTGCGGGTGAGGGTCTATGCCCAGCGGGTACTCCACCTGAACTATCTTGTCGTCCGCGGGGGCCAGGTTCATGGACCCACCCCACGCGAGGGTGGCCCCCACTTCATTCACGATCCTCTTTATGTCCCGCGCGCTGAGCGCCACGTTTGTCAGCACCTCCATGACGTCCGCCGTCCCTGCGGCCGAACTTATGGCCCGCGAGGACGTCTTGGGAATCCTGAGCCCGGCCTGCGCGGCTATGCTGACCGTTATCGGCGCGTACTTGTTTCCCGGCACACCGCCCACGCTGTGTATATCAAATATCGTGGTATCGAAGTCAATCGTCTCGCCCGTCTCCACCATGGCCCGCGTGGCCCACTCCGTCTCGTCCATGTCCATTCCCATGGTGTAGATGGCAGTCACATAGGCGGCCATCTCCACGTCGGACAGGTTCTCCTCCGTTATGTCCCTTATTATGGCGTATATCTCGTCCTTGGTGAGTTTCTCGCCCCTCATCTTCTTCTTTATGTACTCCACGGACGCGGGGCGGTGTGTCGGCAGCACGCTCACCTCATCGCCGTTCTTCGCGTCCAGTTCCTCCAGTGTCTCGCGGAACAGCCCTATTTCCCCGTCGCGTATCATGCTTTCCGAGAGCGACACGATGGCCGTGAGCGTTCTGGCCCCCTTGCTCACCTTGACCCTGTCCTGTATATGGATGCCGAGGTCCCGCGCGTCCTCCTCGTTCATCACCACGAGGTTCCTCCCGGCCTCCAGGTCTATGGCTTTCACCTTGAGTTTCATTTCCACCACCTCTCTATCCAGGCTCCGAACTCCTCCTTTATGATCTCGTAGGCGAGGTACGGGGATATGACACCCTTCTCCGTCACGATGGCATCCACATACTCCGGGGGCGTGGCGTCAAACACGGGGTTACGTATCCTCACACCCGGCAGTTCCTCCGGATCCACTATCTCCTTCGGGCTCCTCTCCTCTATAACCACGAGTTTTCCTATGACCGTCTCCGGCGAGAATTTGTACGTTTCAGCCATCACCAGAAACGGCACCCTTGCCTCGTGGGCCGCGAGCGCCATCTGCGACGTCCCTATCTTGTTTATGACCGCCCCGTTGCTGGCTATGGTGTCCGCCCCGACTGCTACCACGTCCACCTCCTTCATGAAGTGCCGCACGGCGGAGTCCACGATGAGAGTAACCGGTATCCCCTCTTTCGCGAGAACCTTGGCCGTTATGTACCCCTGCCTCCATGGGCGGGTCTCGGTGGCTATCACCTCTATCTTCTTCCCCTGGTCGTGGGCGGTGAGTATGGCGGAGAGGGCCGCGGAGGAGTTGCAGTGTGTCATCACCGTGGAGCCATCGGGGATGCGCTCCGCCCCGTACTTCCCTATCCTTTCAAGCGCCATCTCCGAGTTCCTTATGAACTCGTCCGCCGCCCTCGCCGCGCTTCTCTTCGCCTCCTCCAGAGAGCGAACGTCGGTTCTCATCAATATGTAGTATATGGCGTTCTTCAGCGACACGGCCGTGGGCCGCGTGGATATGAGGTAGTTCTTCGCCTCCTTCAGACACTCCCTGAATCCTTCCAGATCTCCCTGATAATCCAGAGCGCACATCTTTATCGCTTCGGCAGCGGCCCTCGCTATCCGACCGGCCCCGCGTATCTCCATGCTCCTTATCTTTTCCCCCACTTCCTTCACTTTCGGATGCATGGTGGATTATATGTGAAGACACTTTCTTAAAGTTTGTTGATTGGGAATCCTCTTGTGAGGCATATTTGTTCGGTTCAACGAAACCTATATATTTACGAATGGACATTAGTTTAAATATGTCTCGGGGGGAAAATCCTTCTCTTAAGAAAATGTTGTCTGGTTGTGACAGAGAACATCTTATGGAAATAGCGAGAACTCTACGAATTAGGGGCAGAAGCAAAATGGATCCAGATGAATTGAGGAAGGCTATATATGATGTTTTAAAGAATGAGCCAAATCTCATAGAAATTTTGAAGAATCTCCCTTCAAATGCATTAGAACTTTTGGATATAATAAAGGACAATAAGGGGAAAATAAAAAGAGAAACACTTCAAGAAAAATTCGGTAAGAGCTATCCTACGTTTAGGAAATATTTCAATATGGTGTATAGCTATGGTCTTATATATAGTATAGATAATTATTGGATAATTACACCATCAGAGATTTTAAAAACCTTAGAGAGTTTTGTTCAGGAAGAGGAAGAAACTATGAGACTTGATGATTTCTTAAAGATGTATCTATTAAAAGAACATCTCAGAGAAATATGTGCTAGGTTCGATCTCCCAATAAGTGGCAAAAAAGAAGAGCTAATAGACCGAATTATGAAAGCAAATAAGCCACCAGAGGAAATATTAGGGACATTATCACTTAGCTCGCTGAAAGAAATTGCAGAGCAGATGGGTTTGATAAAGTCCGGAAAGAAGGATGAAGTAATTGCACGTATATTGGAACACATTTCTGTTGCGAAGATCAAAGAGTATTATGTTACAGAAGAGAGGAAAGTTTCAGAAGAGAAAGAGAAAAAACCCAGAAGTAAGATTGATGAAATTTGGACAGATATATACTCAGAGATAGAGCAGAATTTCAAAATGATCATTTCAAAGAAAGACAAAGAGAGAGATCTTGAGAGACAGCTATATCAGTATCTCTATAGTAAATATGGTGATAAAATCAAATATGAGCTACGTACAAAAGCAGGTAGGATTGATCTTGCATTTGATGATGTTATTGGTATCGAGCTTAAATATAAGCCTAGAAAGCCTACACTACAAAGGCTCATACAGCAGGTTGACGAATACAGAGAAGATTTTAAAAGAATAATCGTTGTACTCGCGGTAGATCCCGCCAATATGCGAACTGTAAATGCATATAAAGACAAGCTCGAAGCGCGTGGTGATACAAAAGTTGTTATTAAATATGTCTAAATATTTTATATTCATTATATTTTATATTCATTCAATATTCATTCAATCCGAATATACTCCTTGGAGACTACTCCCCGGAGACCACACCCACAATAAGGGGAGTAGATAGACGCGATAATCCACAATCGGGAAGGGTGGCATTTGATAACATAATCACGATTAGCATAATCGTGATTCGGTTGAAGCACCGCAACCCTTTTCTCCCACCCATGCGATATTCCGGTCATGACCGACCTGCTTTATCTCCGCGATTCGTACCTGAAGGAGTTTGACGCCCGCGTGGTCGCCACCCGCGGCGAGAGCGTCCTGCTGGACCGCACCGCCTTTTATCCGGGAGGTGGCGGTCAGCCCCACGACACCGGGGTTCTGAGATGGGACGGTGGTGAGGCAAGGGTTATCGCGATGGAGAAGGGCAACGGCGCTTGGCACATTATAGAAGGGGAAGTCCCTGAAACGGGAACAGAGGTGCACGGTGCCATAGACTGGGATAGGCGGTATGCGATAATGAGGGCGCACACCGCAGTGCACGTCATATCCCACGTGGTTTACACGCACCTCAAAGGACGCATAACGGGCAACCAGCTCTACCCCGCCGCCGCGAGAATCGACTTCAACGTGCCCGACTTCAACAGGCAGAAGGCGGAGTGGGTGGTTGAGGAGGCGAACAAAATCGCCATGGAGGGGCACGAGGTGAACGTGGAGTTCGTTCCGCGCGAGGAGGTTGAGAAACATCCTGAGTGGGTGCGCGTTGACCCCCGCCTACTGCCAGATGTGGAGGTCATACGGCTGGTGATGATAGGCGACATAGACGTGCAGGCGGACGGCGGCACACACGTGAAGAACACCCGGGAGATAGGGCAGATGGTCGTGGAGAAGGTGGAGAACAAGGGCAGGAATAACAAGAGGGTATACGTGAAGCTGATATGAACGTGAAGGAAGCGATTTCCCGCCTTGCGGCGCTCTACCCCGACTTCCAGCCGTGGTGGGAGGGGGAAGACCCTTTCCTCGTCCTCGTGGGCATCGTCATATCCCAGAACACGTCCTCGGCCAGCACCCGTCGGGCCCTGTCCCGTCTCAGGGAGAGGGGTCTCACCTCTCCATCGGCCATCCTCTCGGCGCCGCAGGAGGAGATCGAGGATGCCCTCCGCCCCGCGGGTCTCTATCGTGCCAAGGCGCGGATTCTGAAGGACATCGCGCGGTGGGCCATGGACGGGGGGCTGGAGCGAGTTCTCTCCCTTCCCCACGCGAGGGCAAGGGAGGAGATGATGAAGGTGAGGGGTATAGGGCGCAAAACGGCCGATGTCTTCCTCGCCTTTGTCGCGTCTGCACCAATCATAGGTGTGGATACCCACATAATGAGGATCGGCAGAAGATGGGGGCTCGGGACGGACTACGAGTCCATAAAGGAGGCGCTGGAGCGGGAAATTCCGCCGGAACGGCGCCTATGGGCACACAAGGCCCTCATATCCTTCGGGCGGGAGTACTGCCGCGCCAGGAGACCGAGATGCGATGTCTGCCCCCTGAGTGACATATGCCCTAAACGTGGGATACAGCCCGAACTATAGCGCGCACCGCCCCCTCCACGTCCTCAACTCTCTCCACGAGGGTTCCGGTGACTATGATGGATGCGCCGGCTTTCGCCAGCGTACCGGCGGCCTCCGGCGTCCTGATACCCCCACCGACCACAAGAGGTATGTCCAGGTTTCCGGCCACCTCGCGAACCATCTCCGGCGGCACGTGCTCCGGTGCCCCGCTGCCGGCCTCAAGGTAAACCAGTTTCATGCCGAACAGCTCGGCGGCGAGGGCAAAGCCGATGGCGGTGTCCACATCGTTCCTTTTCACGACCTCCGCTTTTCCAACCCTTCCCACGGTCATCCCCGGCTCCACGATTATGTAGCCCATCGGTATGATCTCCAGAGGGGAGAACTTGAGAGCCCGGGCAGCGCGGGCCTGTATCCACGATATCATCTCCGGGTTGCGCGAGTTGAGCATGCTCATGAAGTAGATGGCATCCGCTTTCAGGGATATCCCGCTGATGCCACCGGGGAAGAGTATGATGGGAAGTGAACACCGTCCCCTGATCTCCTCCACGGCCGCATCCAGTACCTCCCTCGTGACCCCCGTTGAACCGCCCAGCATTATCGCCGCGCTTCCTCCATGCTCTGCGGCCTCCGCTATCGCACCTGCCCTTTCAGGGCTTACCTTTGCAGGGTCGGGGTCTATCAGCGTCATGTGGATTGTGCCGTGCTTTTCCACGCTCTCTAGGATGTACTCATACACCTTCACGTCAGACCACCCGCCAGGAAGGCGATGAGCCCGAGGACCATGGCAACCTTGGAGATCCTCTGGGCCCTGCCCGCATCGCGTGGGCAAAGGAATGTGGAGTATATAAACACAGCGTCTGCCACCCCCACCGTGAGGAGATACGGAAGGCCGAAGATGCCCTGAAGATATGGAAGCGGGGAGAGAGCCACGGCGGCGAGGTAGAAGATGGCCGCCACGAACGAGGCCCGCCCAGTGCCCAGAATTCTTGGGAGGGTTCTCCTGTCCACATCGCCTTCCACGTCTTCCACGTCCTTCGCTATCTCTCTTCCCGCGTTTGAGAGAAACGCCATCAGCGCGAGTACATATATCTCATCGTAGCGCTGGAAGATCGCCCCGCCGTAGAGGAATAGCAGGCCGACGAGGCCGCTCACGGTGAGGTTTCCGGGTAGCCCCGTGGCCTTCAGCC
>MTNG01000013.1 GCA_002011395.1 Candidatus Aciduliprofundum sp. JdFR-45 | reverse complement strand
CTGAAGGAGCTCGCGGAGGAGTTCGGGTGCGAGGCGGGGGGGCACGACGGCGCGGCCGGTCTGACATGCGTGGGCGACGCTGAAGCCATCCTCAACGCGGCCATAGATAAAACTGTGGCCCTGCTGGAGAAACTCGGGAAGGATTAGTCCCTGAAGAGGAGCATGGCGTCGCCGAAGGAGAAGAACCTGTATCTCCTTTCCACCGCCACCCTGTACGCCCTCATGACCCGCTCGTAGCCACCGAAGGCCGACACGAGCATCAGAAGCGTTGATTTTGGCACGTGAAAGTTCGTTATCAGAGCATCAACCCCCGACCTGAACTGGTAACCGGGATAGATGAACAGGTCCGTCCAGCCGCTTTCGGCCCTGACCGCGCCCTCCCGCGCGGAGGCCTCCAGCGCTCTCAGAACAGTCGTGCCCACCGCCACCACCCTCCTCCCCTCCGTCTTCGCTCTCGCTATGGCCTCCGCCGTCTCCGATGGCACGGTGTAGAATTCCTCGTGCATCCTGTGTGCCCTTATGTCCCTCACGCGCACCGGGCTGAACGTGCCGTAAGAAACATGAAGCGTGACATACGCGAACTCTATACCACTTTCCCGAAGCGCAGCGAGGAGTTCGCGGGTGAAATGCAGCCCTGCGGTCGGCGCCGCGACGGCACCCTCGCGAGACGCAAAGACCGTCTGGTACCTCTCCTCCGGTATGTTCGGATTCCGTATGTACGGCGGCAGGGGCACCTCCCCGTGGCGCCTGGCCACTGGAATGGGATCCGAGTCAAACCGCACCAGAAAAACGCCGGCGTCGTTCTCCAGAACCTCCGCCGACAGATCTGGAAAGACCAGCCGCGTTCCCGGCTTCAACCTCTTCCCCTTCAGCAGACACCTCCACTCCGTCTCCCCCTCTTTCTTGAGGAGAAGGGCCTCAACCGCACCGCCCGTAACCTTCCTTCCCCTCAGGCGCGCCCGTATCACGCGGGTGTCGTTGAAGACCAGCAGGTCCCCTCTCTCCAGATAGTTGGGCAGTTCGCGAAAGATGGCGTGGTGTATCTCCTCTCCCCTCACGACCATGAGCCGGGAGGAATCGCGGGGTTCCGCGGGGCGCTGGGCTATCAGTTCCTCCGGCAGATGGTAGTCGTAGGCGTCAATGGAGTAGAGGTCCACCTGTCATCCCCCCAGCTGTCTGCGTATCATCTCCTCCACCACGTCCAGGAACTCCTCCTCCTTTCCGCTCGGGATGGTCGCGCCGGCCGCCACGTTGTGTCCGCCACCAAAGCCGCCAACAACGGACGCGCACTCCCTCATCACGACCGAGAGGTCAAGCCCTGCATCCACCAGTTCCCGCGGGGCCCTAGCGCTCACCTTGATATCGCCGTCCTCGTTCACGGCGAAGCCGATTATGGGGAGTGTGCTGTCCGCCTGCTCCGATGAGAGGAGCATGGAGGCGATTATGCCCACGATGTTCTCGTCCACCGCTTTACCCGCGTGGAAGTACTGGAGCACCTCCCTCCTGACGAGCCCTATTTCAAGGACGCGGTTCATCCCCTCCACGAGGTTCCGCCTGTGATTCCGGAGGAGGCGCATGGCCTCTCTGTACGCCTCGTCTCTGTCCCCCCTGGCCACGCGCATGCCCACCTCCTCCTTTCCGTACCTTCCGCAGGCGTTGAGCAGCGTGGCGAACTCCTTCGCATCGCGGAGCGGAGTGTGCATCTCCTCCCTCACGAGGATGTAGACCTCACCCACGAGACGCTCTGCAGCGGTGTGGCCGTACCCATGGCGGAGTAACTCCATCACAAGGGCGGAGACGATGGCCCTCTTTTCCTCCATGGTTAGGTCCACCCAGGCCCTCCAGCCCTCATCTCCCCTCTGCTCTATGCCGAGGCGGGAAAGGAATCCCATCGCGCCCTTGTCGTTGCCTGTGATGTACGGGAGTATGGGGTCCGTGGAGTACTGGAGCATCTTGAATACGGGGCGCGTCTCCCTGCCGAAGAGACGGATATCTATGTGCCATTCCAGTACTCCAGCCCTCTTCCCGTCCTCCATGATGTACCTGTTCGTGCCTTCCAAGCGGCGCGATGCGGAGTCCTGCAGGTCACCAACGGCTCCCACGACCGCTATCGCGCTCAGGTCTTCGTTGTCCCCCAGTTCCCGTGCGACCAGATAAGTGGCACCGGCCCCGCTGAGGTCCACAGACCCATCGCGCCCGGCCAGATGAGGATTCACCTGGACCACGTCGCGATAGCCGGCCGCGAATCTCAGGATGTCTCTCCTGTCCCCCGCGGGTATCTCCGGTAGCCGCGCAGACGGGTGGTGATGGTCCGTTATGACCGCATTCAGCCCGTAGAGGAGGTGCGTCATTCCGCTCCCGAGGTCCGTGAACCACAGGAGGTCCGGGTTTTCATCCCTGAACTCCTCTATGTGTCGCGCGTCCAGTTGCTTCACAAAGCGGACCTCGCACTCCCTGCCCATCCGGTCCAGCGCGGCGGTGGCGATGGCGGCCGCTGCCAGACCGTCCGCATCTATGTGGGAGACCACCAGCACGCTCTCCGCCTTTTTAACGCGCTCTGCGGCCCTCCTGGCCAGCGTGAATATCCTCACCGCAGGCCCCATTCCCGCGGGGGATGATAAAGTTTTCCGGAGGGGTGAGAGAACCTCACATCCTCCGGAAGAGGTAAATGACCACAAGAACCGCGATAAGCGGTATGAGCCACAGCCCTCCCAGTTCGGGCACCGTGATTCCGCTGGGAGTGGGAGTGACCCTCACTGTGAAGTCCGACGATGGGTCATCGGTGTCCAAGCCCGGCTGTGTCCTCTCTATGCTTTCCCCCTCGCCAGGTCTCCGCGCTGCGCCATCCTTCCCCATGGCACCGCCCGTTCCGTACCACACGGCGTCCACCTCGGAGCCGTCGGGGCTGAAGAGGTGAAGGTCGTCGCCGTCGTTGTTTAGCATGAACTTGTTCCCCGCCCTGATCATGTCGGGCACCGCATCCGTCGTGTTCATCATCTCAACGTCGGGGTAGAAGCCGTACGCCTCGTAGAACGCCGTGCCGTTCACCGCCACGATCAGGTATCCCCCTGCCTCTATCACAGTACCCTGCGGGAAGATGTAGGAACCCTCCTTCACGTGCCCCGTGGCGTTCACATCGTCCCCTATGTACCAGCCGTAGAGCGATACATTGGTCGCACCGCCATTGTAGAGCTCTATCCACTCCCCGTCGGGCTCCCTCCCTACGGGGTTCGGGTAAACCTCGTTTATGACCACGCCGCCAGTGCCGAGGGTCATTATGGGTGTCTGCCCCACCTCCGGCGTACCGCCCTCCGAGACCGTGACCTCGCCCCTCGCGGACGGCTCAAGCACCACGGCCAGCATCAGCAGGCATATCAGAGCCAGCGCCATCGCATTCCACGCGTTCATCTCGAATCTCATGTCACCACACCCCTTTTCCCGATGGCGGCCGAGGGGCGTTGTACATATAAAAATGTCGCACAAGGCAATTAAAATTGTGGAAGTTTTCCGGGAAACGTTGAAATACGCCGCCGCCCATCCGCAACCATGCGCGTGGAGCCGTGGAGGGAGATCGCCAAGTTCGGCAGGAAGATGGTGGAACAGGGTCTGGTAGGCTCCCACTTCGGAAACATAAGCGTGAGGGAGGGAGAGCACATACACATCACGAGGACAGGGAGCATGCTGGACGAGATTACAGAGGAGGAAGTCGTGGTTGTGCCTCTTCAGGGCGAGTCACCCGTGGACTCACTCGCCTCCACCGAGCTCAGGGTGCACAGAAGGGTATACGCCATTACCGAGCACCGTGCGGTGGTGCACGGCCACACCCCCTATGCGGTCATCCTCTCCTTTAAATACGACTCTGTGAAACCCGTGGATGCGGAGGGGGGCTACTTCCTGGGGGAGATACCAGTCGTGGAGGGCGAGAGCGGATCCGAAGAACTCGCCGCAAACGTGGCCTCAGCGCTGAAAGATCACAGAGCGGTCATCGTCAGGGGGCATGGCACCTTCGCGGCCGGGCGAGATCTAAAGGAGGCCTTTGTGGCGCTATCCGCCACAGAGCACTCATGCCGCGTTCTCTACGGCCTCCTCTGTCTCAGGACATAATCTGACGGTCCATGTTCTCCAGGTAAAGGTGGGCGGAGGTGGCCGCCATCGCACCCTCGCCGACGGCCGCCGAGACCTGTCTCAGACCACCGGTGACATCGCCGGCCGCAAAGAGACCCTGAACGGAGGTCTTCATCTCTCTATCCACTACCACGTAGCCCCTCTGGTCCAGAACCCCCATATCCGCGAGGAACGACGTGTTTGGCGACACCCCTATGAAGACGAACACACCGTCCACCTCAATTTCACGCCTCTCATGCGTGCTGACGTTCTCCAGCACGACGCTCCTCACGCGGTTATCTCCGCGTATCTCCACAACCACGTGATTCATTATTCTCTCTATGCCCTCGGTCTCCACCTTTCTCTGCAGGTATCTCTGCGCTCTGAACTCGTTGCGCCTGTGAACTATTATTGGCCTCACGCCGATCTTCTTGAGATAGAGAGCCTCCTGAAGGGCCGTGTCCCCACCTCCGACCGTCAGGACTGTCTTACCCACGAAGAAGTGTCCGTCGCATGTGGCGCAGTAGGAAACGCCCTTCCCCGTGAACTCCGCCTCGCCCGGCACGTTGAGCTTGCGGGGCGATGCGCCCGTGGCCACGATGACCGTCCTCGCCTTCACGATTTCACCGCCCAGCGTCTGCGCCTCAAAGACACACGGGATATTGTAATACGTGCACTCGGTTATCGTGCCCAGCTGGGTCACACGGTCGTACAGCACGGGCACATCGTACCTCTTCAGGTGCTCAGCGAATCTGGCGGACAGGTCGGAGCCGCTCACCCCCTCGGGAAATCCGGGGTAGTTTTCAACGATATCTGCAAGGGATATCTGACCACCCAAGTCCTCCGTGATTAGGACTGTGCTCAATCCGTATCTGCTCGCGTATATCCCGGCGGTGATGCCGGCAGGTCCACCTCCGATAACCATGCAGTCATAAACCCTGTTCGTGTCTATTGATGAGGGCATTCCGAGTTCAAACACTTCAATCACCTTCTTTGATTAATCCCTCATGGTTAATTATCTTTTATGGACACAGATGCCCATTCCCGGCGTGCCCACCAGTTCGCCGTCCTCCACCACGAATTCGCCCCTGAGCATCACGTGCGACGGAAAAATCGCCTCCCACCCCTCGTAAGGGGTCCAGCCGGCCCGGGAGTGCATATCCGCCCCGTGTATGGTCCTCACATCGCCCAAGTTCACCACCATAAGGTCCGCATCGTAGCCCTCCGCGATCCTCCCCTTCCTGACCCCCAGGAGGGAGGGAGGGGTCTCCATCGTGAGGCGAACGAGCGTGTCGAGGCGAATTCTCCCATCCCTGTGAAGTCGGAACATGAGGGGAACCATGGTCTCCACGCCGGGGATTCCGGACGGCGCCCCTTTGAAATCCTCCTTCTCCTCGGGCGTGTGGGGAGCGTGATCTGAAGCCATCACGTCCACGGAACCCAGGGCGTCCCACAGCCCCTCCACCACGTGGGACGGTCTGAGCGGCGGGTTCACCTTTCGGAAGGGATCTGCCTCCTCCGTTGCCCTGAGAAGCAGGTGATGCGGCGTGACCTCCACTGTGAAGCCGCATCCCTTCGCGGCGTAAACGGCCTCAAAGGAGGTGGCATGGGCTATGTGAAAACTCCGCCCGGCATCGCACAGGCGCTCCACCGCGCGCACCTCGCACTCCACGGGGCGCATCCTGTGGTGTTCTATCAAATCCCTGGGGGTGCCACGCACGATGCACGACGCCTCCTCGGCGTGCACCGACACGAATGGGCCGGGAGGTATGTCCCGTATGCCACCCTCCACCGCGTTCGTGGTCTCGGAGAGGTAGAGTTTGACGTATCTGGCGGCGGCCAGGTCCTCCCGGAGGGTGCTCGGGCTCACCCCAAGGTAGAGGGCAAAGTCCACGATGGCCTTGCCCTCCACGAGGCGCATCTTCTCCCGGAGGAGCGACAGCGAATCCACGAAGGGCACGGTGTTGGGCATCTCCGCCACCATTGTGACTCCGCCACACGCGGCCGCAGCGGTGCCCGTTAGAAAGTCCTCCTTGTGCGTCAGCCCTGGTTCGCGGAAGTGAACGTGGATGTCCGTAGCGGCTGGGAAAA
>MTNG01000080.1 GCA_002011395.1 Candidatus Aciduliprofundum sp. JdFR-45 | reverse complement strand
TATGTACTCCTCCGTCTATTTCCACAAGACGGCGAGGATAGCCGAACTCATGGTATCCAGGGCGCTGGAGGAGAGCGGCATAGGCGACTACCTCCGCATATACGGGATGACGGATGGAGAACTGCTGTCCTTCCTCCTCAATTCCGGCGGGTACTCGCGGGACATGGCTCTCCGGATAAAATACAGAAAACTGTTCAAGAGGGCTCTGACCCTCGGTGTGGAGGACATCCCCGAGGACGCCGTGGATGAACTCGCCCGCCTGGCGGACCTGGACAGGCGCAGAAGGGTGGAGGATGAGATCGCCACCGCCTCGGGGCTGGAGCCCGGCTATGTTCTCATAGATATCCCTCTCATAAATCTCAACCTCTCCGAGCCGCGTATAGCGAAGACGGACGTGCTGATTCACGATCACGGCCGTCTCCTCTCACTCTCCCAGTGCTCTCCGCTCGCCCGCGCGCTTCAGGTCCGGCGGGTGGTGAACTACATCATAATGGTGGCCGCACCCCGCGAACACACGGAGAGAGTGGCGAAGGAAACCCGCCGTGTTCTGGGCCTGTGAACCTTCAGTATCCGAGTTCGGAGTTGATGAGGAGAACCACGCCGCGCCGTATGAGGGGCGGCTTCCTGTGGAGTATCAGCGTGAAGGCCGTGATCTTCTCCGGGCTGGTGGAGAGACGCAGGGCGTTGATGCGGGCTGCGACCTCTCTCGCCCGTTTCACGGCGTCGTCCAGCGTGGGTGTTATTTTGTTCCTTCCCACGACGAATATGAGTGTGTCGGGCCCCATGGTGGAGCCCACCACCCTGTTGCCGTAAAAGTCCACTAGGACTATTTCACCGGCAATAGACACGGCGTTTGCGGAGTGCAGAAAGACCTCACAACGTGGCTCCTCAGCCATGGCCCTCCTTGCATCCTCTCCGCTCCTGCCCCGGTGCTGAACAACCTCGGCGACTTCCCCGATTGCCTCCACGAGTCCCAGTTCCCGCACGGTCGTTGAGCCGGGGATTCCGACGCGCCTGCCCCTGAGTTCATCAACTACGAATTTTCTGAGCGCATCCGGTTCGGAGAACACGCGCGCGTCCCAGCCCCTGCCCTTCAGAGCCCGTGCGGCGTCCTCAAGCAGACCCGCGTAGTACAGGTCCCTGAACTTCGCGTCCTCTGCCATATAATGCGTATTGAGACGGTTAATTATTAAATTTCCTCCACGGGTAGATTTATACCCACGCGGTGCATTTACACGGGTATGGACACGCTGGAGGCAATCCACAGGAGGAGAAGCGTCAGGAAATATCGCCCCGAGCCCGTTCCGGAAGATGACCTGAGGGCAATACTCAACGCGGCCATATCCGCGCCCTCCGCCGGCAACATACAGCCGTGGAAGTTTTACATCGTGCGGGAGCACGGCCTCAGGAGAGCCCTCGCCGAGGCCGCCTACGGGCAGACGTTCATAGAGGAGGCGCCCGTGTGCATAGTGGTCGTCGCGATCCCCGAGATGTCCGCCAAGAGATACGGCGACAGGGGATGGGGTCTCTACTGCATACAGGACACGGCGGCGGCTGTGCAGAATATCCTTCTGGCCTCCACGGCGCTGGGGTACGGGACGTGCTGGGTCGGCGCTTTCAGCGAGGATGCGGTGGTCAGGGTTCTCAACCTCCCCGAGGGCGAGAGACCCGTTTCCATGGTGCCCGTGGGGAAACCCGCAGAAAGTCCGCCGCCCAGACCGCGGAGAAGGGACGTGTTCGTGTGGTTGTGAGGACTGAATGCTCGGGTGAAAGTGTTAAATACCTCTCCGCGATACGCATGGAAGGTGCCACCGTAGCTTAGCCCGGTATAGCGGCGGATTCGTAATCCGCAGGTCGGGGGTTCAAATCCCCCCGGTGGCTCCAATAGCCCTTTAATAAAGGGCTTAACCCCAAAGAAGAGAAATGCTTCGGGCTTAACCCAAAAGAGGAGGAATATCATGAACTGGTGGCTGAAACAGGGGGAAGAAATTGCGTCCATAGTGGCCCTTGCAGTGTTCCTCGTTCTCATAGGGCTGAACTTCACAGCCCTCGTGCTCGCCGCGCCGTCAGTTTTCGCACATCTATGGTACGCGCAGTACTACTTTCTTATCATCACACCCTGGCCCATCGGGCTTTTTCCCCTGGCCGGCCCCTCGCTCGTGGCGTGGTTTGCCGTCATAGTGTTCGCCATAAGCGCCTCTGTGATATACTACTACACGACGAATTTCTGGGCGATTGTGAAGGAGAGCAGGGTTCCCATCGCCGGAAAACGAACGGCCGAACTGTACTTTATGACTCTGTTTGTTACCCTTGTGGTCTACTACATCGTGGGCCTGCTTTCCCCCGCACCTCCTAAGACCCCCGACTTTCAGGAGTATCCCGAGTGGGCGCAGTACATGGCCCTCGCCTATGCGTCCTTTCACGAGGAGTTGATAACCAGGGTGTTCTTACTCGGCCTGCCCCTGTTCGCCGTTCACGGGATTATGCAGATCGCGGGTCGCGGTGAAATGAGACCGCTCTACAGATACGTGGTCGGAGGGGGCTTTGAAATAGGACGCTCTGAGGTCCTCTTCATCCTCTTCTCGGCATCCATGTTCGGAGTGGCTCACATGCTGGGGGGATGGGACTGGGTCAAAGTCCTTCCCACGCTGGTCTTCGGCATCGCCGCGGGTTATCTCTTCCTCAGGATGGGGCTATACGCATCCATAATGCTCCACTTCGGGACCAATTATCTCTCCTTCGCCATTGCCCTCCTGATGAAGGGAGGACTGTTCGGTGCGCTGTTCATGGTGGTGCTCGTCGCATTCATGCTCGCCCTCGGGCTGTACGCCACGTTGAAGTATGCGTACCTCGTATGGAAAGAGATTGCTGATCATCTGTCGGCGGAGGGCGCAACGCGGCGCGGCGTGATATCCCCTCTCTCAGGCCCAGACCCCCTCGGCCCTTACTGGCACCGGCTCAGATGCAGGCAGTGCGGCGGCACGACCTACGAGTACCTGGGCGGCCGGCGGATACGGTGCGTCAACTGCGGTCGCGTGATCGACGTTCCCGAAGAGCTCTGGTATCGGGGGCGATCGCGTCCACCACGGACCTGATGTCCTCCGCCACTATGACAACCTCTATCGGGCCCAGGGGCTCGGCCTCAACGGAAAAGGAAACGCGGCCCGCGCAGGCCGCCTGCTTGTTGAGTTTGATCTCCACGTGGCTGTGCCTCATTCCGGCGAACATCTGCGCCCGTGCGGAGTCCCTTATCCTCTGCTCCCTCAGCATCTCGCCCAGGCGGGCCACCGAGCGGGACGCGGCGAATAGCGTTTTTCCCCTCCTGCGGAACACGGCATCTGGGAATATGCTCAGTATTGCCCTCCTTATCTTCTCCTCGCTCTCCGTGGGGTGGACCTCCGCATAGATGTTGACCCAGACCATGGTGGTGGCATGGAGGGGCCGATTAAAAAGGTATCCGCGAAACATTAACATAGGGGAGGCGATACCCGCGCGAATGGCCCTGATGAAGTTCTCCGAACTGCCTCGCGGCGCGCGGAACCTGATCATCTACTACACGCTGGGCTCCCCATCCGTAGTCGGATTCATAATATTTAACGCATACCTCTTCACGCTGGGCTTCAACGTGGAGTACGCGGGGGGCATAATCACGCTTGCATCTCTCCTATCCACCGCGGCCATCCCCCTGCTCGGGTATCTGACCGATAAGGGACTAAACGCGAAGTGGCTCCTCATTGTTATGGAAGCGCTGATAGGTGCATCCTTTCTCATGTTTGGACTTGCGCACACACCTGTGGAGTTCATAGCCGGGAGAACGTTCATGTCTATTGCCACGGTATTCAGTTTTTCTCTCCACGTCTACGAGAAGGAGGTATACCCATCTGAGCGCCTGGATGACGCCTACATCTGGCACTGGGCTCTTCCCTTGGCTGGCCAGCTTGTCTCTTGCGTGGTCGCAGAGCTATTCCTAGGGGTTCTCTTCCCAAACGCAGAGGCCATAAGAATCTACTACGTGCTGATGGCCCTTCTGACTCCCTTGTTCGTGCTCTACATATTGAAGTTTCTTCCGGATGTCCGTGCTCCCATGAGGAGAAAGAGGCGGGTGAAAATTCCGCGAGAATTCTTCCCCATAGTAGCGGCCCAGATGCTCGTCTTTGCCGGAATATCATTTTATGCTGGTCTTACCTTTGACAACATCGTGATGAACCACTTCGGTTACGGGATATTCTTTATAATTCTGGCAGCCATTATGGAAAGCATATTCTCACTTCTCGCCACGCGAACGAAGAGCGCTGTGCCTGAGCGCATGAAATATCGCATATTCCATCTGTCCCTTGCGGTGCTGGCGGCCCATGGGTTCCTGAATGCCCTTCTCCCGGGGGTGCTATCCGGCGTGTCACTCTTCCTCTTCGTGTTCGTCTCCTACGGCCTGATGGTGTGGGCCTATACCACCTGGCACATGTATCACATGCCCCTCCTCCTGCCCACTGTACCAGAGGAGCTCAAGGGCACACTGTTCTCCTCCATCTCCACGGTGCGGCGTCTCCTGGTCATACCCATACCCTTCGCCGTGGGTCTCATCGCAAACAGAGTTGGTCCCTTCGCCCCTTCTTACGTGGAGGGCGCATTCATGCTCATGGCCCTCTTTCTCTACTGGAGAGTGCTCTCATCCAGAAACATCCCTGACCGCAAAGGTTAATCCCGCCCCGTCCCATGCGGATTGAGGTGATGGCATGAGGGAATATCCCGTTAAGAGAGGGCATTACTCTAAAGCGCTGGCGGGGGACGGGCTGAAGAGGATCATGGAGGAGACATTCGGACACGTGGAAGAGGACGGTGAATGGCTGGTTTCCTCGTATAAGGGTCTCAAAAAAGTCAGGGTGAAACCCCTCGGGAAGACGAAACTCCTGGTTGAGACGGAGACCGCAGACGTCCCGGAGGGCGACGCCGCGGATACGCTGAAAAAATACAACGAGTTCCTGTTCAGGGCCACGGGGTACACGGCGAAGGAGAGAAAAAAGATGATGTCTAAGGTAAGTTGACGTTGCTGCTGCCCTGCTCAAGGGACTTCGCATTCCTCAGCAACTGGCGCGCCTCCTCCTCGTAGCCCTTGCTCTTCTCCATGTACTTCATGGCCTTCGCCTTGTACTCCGCCATCTTCTCCACGTACTCGCTCTGCTTTGCCCTCTCCGCCTGTATCTTCGCGTCTATGTGCGCTATCTTGTTCTGAAGTTTTGCTATCTTGGCCCTTATGGCCTCCTTCTTCTTCAGCGAGGTGGCGGAGTTCATCTTCGCCTTCATATCCTTAATCTTCTTCAGGAGTTCCTTCTTCTTCGCCTTCAACTCCAGCTCCTTGTCCTTGTACTTCGCCTTGGCCGACTGCAACTGGGCGACCTTCGTCATGAGGGAATCCGCCTTCGCCTTGTACTCGCTCGCCTTCTTCTTAGCGATTTCCGCCTTGCGTCTGAGTTCGGCCGCTCTTTTCAGATTTTCGTACCTTATCCTCTCCTTTCTCGCCTCGCTGTAAGTGGAGATGTCTATTTTCTCGTACTTGAATTCCTCCTCGTGCTTGGCGAAAAGCGGCTCGGCGGGCTTCCCCTCCTTCTGAGCCTTCGCGGGGGCGCCCTTCTTTGTTTTCTGCCTCGTCTTGGTGGTCAAGCAGATCACCCCTTGTATCTAACGCGTCTATGATATTTAATCATTTCCTACCGCGTACTCTCTGTAGAGGTCCTCAAACAGCATGGGTGCGACCCGGTACGCCTCCCTCAGCATGGCCATCGCGAGCGCCCTGATCTCCCACTGGGCGTCGGGGGCACACCTGAGACGGAAGAAGTTCCTCAGCGACCGTGCGTTCATTGTTATGACAATTTTCGTCTCCACGGCCTGAGGGAGGGCAAAGCGCGCGTCCTCCTTCTTCACCGCTCCGCTCTCCACCATGCGTGCGTAGAGAGAGGCGGCCCTCTTCAGCAGTTCCTCGTACTCTCCCGCAAAACCGCTGTTCGCTATGGAGTCGGGGATGATGAAAGTGGGTTCGCGGAGGTTCACGTATCGCTGACTCTGCTGGGTGTAACTGGCCATCCTGTGCCTCACGAGTTGATGGCTGCAGGCCCGCGATATGCCCTCAACCCTGAAGGTGAAGTATGCGTGCTCAAACACGCTCTCGTGTCCCAGTTCGCGCAGGAGGTTTATCAGCTTTCGGGCACGCTCAACCTTCATCTCCCTGAACTCCGGAGCGTGGGATATGGCAGCGCTCTCCGCCACGACCTTCTCGGGCCCCGATATTCCCTCCG
>MTNG01000059.1 GCA_002011395.1 Candidatus Aciduliprofundum sp. JdFR-45 | reverse complement strand
CACCCGGCATTTATGCGCTTCGTTGAGGACCACAGAGATGCCGTCGTGGTCCTCCCGCCCATGGGCGTGGATGACCTCGTGGAACTCATAGAGGAAAGGTACGGCCCTGTTTCCTGGGCGCGAACGCTCGCGGAGGTCTTGGAGGGCAGAACGGGCGGTGTCCCGCTGCTGGCCGTGGAGTATCTCAGCGCCATGGAGGCGGACGGCATCATAAGAAAGCGGGGCGGGAGGTACACCCTGCATTCCGAGGAGCTCTACGAGTGGAGGGCGCCGGGTTCGCTGGAGGCCGTCGTGGAGGAGAAGATATCATCGCTGCCGCCCGACGTCCGCTCGGTGCTCCGGGCCGCCAGCGTGATAGGAGACGCCGTGAACTTTGAAACATTGGCGCGCGTCCTTGAGATGAGCGAGGTCAAACTCGCCATGGCGGTGGAGGCGGCCGAGGAGGCGGGGGTGGTGGAGAGCACAGAGGAGGGGTTCAAATTCAACCACCGCCTCTACAGGAACGCCCTGTACTCATCGCTCAAAGGGTATCAGAGGAGGGCCTACCACGGGGCGGTGGCGCGCGTGCTGGAGGAGATGAGGGGCGATGTGGAGGACATCGCATACCACTACTACCTCGCGGGGAAGGGTGATAAAGCGCTTCCCTTCATACGGGCGGCCGTGGAGAGGGCGGAGCGCCTGCACTCCATGCTGGAGATGCGCAAACTCGCCTCCATGGGGGCGGAGGTGGCGCGCGAGGCGGAGGACCTCTTCTACTTCCTGATCAGAAAGGCAGGGGCGGAAAACGTCACCGGGAAGGTTGAAGCCGCTGAAAGGGACGCGAGGGAGGCGCTCAAGTACGCCACCACGCCTGCTCAGCGCCTTGAGGTTTTTAAAACGATAGCATCCACGTATATGCGGCAGGGACTGTACAAAAAGGTTCTGGACCTCATAGAGGAGTTCAGGGACTCCGTCGGTGAGGAGGGTGCCTTTCACCTTGATATGCAGAGGGCCACAGTGCTCATGAAATTCGGAGATGTGCAGGGCGCCATATCCCTCGTGGAGCCGCACCTCACCACGGACCTGACGGAGAAAGAGCGCATATACCTATACAGGTTTTACGGGATCCTGAGGAGCTACGTGGGCGATGATAAGGGCGCGGAGGAGTACTACCTCCGCTCGCTTGAAATAGCCGAAAGGATTGGCGACCTCGCAGGGATGTCCGCCGCATGCAACAACGTGGCGATCATATACGTGGGCAGGGGTGACGTTGTGAAGGGAAAAGAGTACTACGAGAGGGCCCTTGAATACGAGAGGGCCATGAACGACCTGAGGGGGATGTCGCTGGTCATGATCAACCTCGCGGAGCTCCTCACATCACAGGGAGAATACGAAAAGGCGCTCAGCATGTTCGCCGAGATAATGGACATAAAGGAGAGAATACACGACCTGGAAGGGCTGGGCTTTGCCCGCCACGGACTTCTTTACACGAACATGCTCCTGGGCAGGTACCCGGAGGCGGAGGAGCACGGGAGAGAGGCGCTAACGACCTTTGAGGACATCGGCTTCACCGCAGGTCGCTGCTTCGTCCGCGTGACCCTCTCGCTCCTCCACAGCGTGAGGGGGGAGGACGACAGGGCCGTGGAGATGGCACGGGAGGCCTTGCTCCTGGCGGAGGAGATGCGGGACGAGGAGATGATCAGAAGCGCGCGTTTTCGCCTCAAAGCCGCGGGCGTGTGGAGGGGTGAACGGACAGAGGATTTGTCGGATGGGGAAATAGAGGGGGAGGACGATGCGCTGCTGTTGTACGTCGCCGGGCTGAAGGGCAGCGGGAAAGCTGTGGAGGCGCTGGAAGAGGCGCTCTCATCGGGCAAACCCCTAAACCCGGATCTCAGGCGGTTCACCGCAGGTCTGGCCTCGCTCCTGAAAGGCGATTGGGAGGGATTCCAGTCCGCGCTCTCGTCCATGAACTCGCCCTATTATGCGGCGCTCCTCAGGAGGGCGGAGGGATTGATGCGGTGAAGGGCACCCTCGCAATTGTTGGGTTATTAATTGGGACACCACAGATGCTCTGAACCCGACCACCCATGAAGATGTATTCCGCCGGTAGGTTTTATAAAGTGATAGTCCATATGGCTTAGCGGTGACACGCTCATGGAGGTGAAGAGGAAGGTTGTTCTGCTCGGGGATGCGGCCGTGGGTAAGACATCTCTGGTCAAGCGCTTCGTCTACGACATGTTTGAAGACAAGTATATAGTGACCATAGGCACAAAGGTCAGCAAGAAGACCATAAAGATGGAATGGGGAGGGTTGAGCATTGACTTCACCCTCATGGTCTGGGACGTGCTGGGGCAGCAGGGATACACACGTGTTCAGGAAGCGGCCTTCAGGGGTGCGGATGGCGCCCTTCTGGTATGCGACCTCACGAGGAGGGACACACTCACAAGCATCTCTGCCTACTGGCTCCCCATGCTTACAAACGTGGCTGCCGTTCCGAGCGTCCTGCTGGCGAACAAGTGCGACCTCCCCGATTGGCAGATAGATGAGCCCATGCTGGAAAGGGCCGCAGAAGCGATGGGCGTCCCCTATTTCCTCACAAGCGCGAAGACCGGCGAGAACGTAGAGGAGGCCTTTATGAAGCTCGCACGCCTTATGCTTCTCTTCGAGCCGGTGGAAGTGGGAGGGGAGACAAGGCACAGAATGGAAAGCTTGAAGGACATACTGGACTATGTCATACATGATTTTGCGGAGAAACACTGGAACATGGAGGACGCCATGGCGATAGTCACCGCCCAGCTGAACAGCATGGGCGTGGACATCCGCAGTCCTACCATACACGGAGTGAAGACACTCATAGAGCGGCTCTATGCCATAGAGAAGGACTACCTTCCGCTGGAGGAAGCGCAGCAGAACCGCATAAAGAGGCTGTCCCTGCTGAAGCACGTGAAGTGGGCGTAGGCAATCCTTTTATATCCGTTCAAAATGGGGCATCACATGGACAGGTACGCGCTGGTCACGAGGAACATCCGCGAGGTCGTGAGGGAGGATGAGCTCAGGGACCTGCTGGGTCGCGAGGCGAGGCCCAGGGGCTACATAGGGTTTGAGCCCTCGGGTTTTCTGCACATAGGTACCGGGCTCTACTGGACGAATAAGGTGAACGACCTCGTGGACGCGGGCGTTCACATGATAATATACCTCGCTGACTGGCACGCATACATAAACGACAAGATGGGGGGCTCTCTGGAGAACATAAGGGTGTGCGGGGAGTATATGAAGGAGGCCTTCCGTGCCCTCGGCCTGAGAAGCGAGGTGGAGTTCATCTTCTCCCACGAATTCGTGTCCGACCCTGCATACTGGGAGAAGGTCCTTCGCGTGGCGAAGAAGACGACCCTCCAGAGGGCGAAGAGGGCCATGACGATAATGGGGAGGAAGGAGAGCGATGCGGAGCTGGACGCGTCCAAAATAATATACCCGTTCATGCAGGTGGCGGACATATTCCACATGGACCTGGATATAGCCATGGGTGGCATGGACCAGAGGCACGCCCACATGCTCGCTAGAGATGTGGCGGAGAAACTCGGGTGGAAGAAAGTCGTGGCGCTCCACGGCCACCTAATCTCCGGGCTGAAGGGCGGGGGGAGGATGGACCCCGCGGAGGCGAAGATGAGCAAGAGCGACCCGGACAGCACGATATACATCCACGATACGCCGGAGGAGATAAGGAGGAAGATAAAGAGGGCGTACTGCCCCGCGGGTGAGGTGGAAGGCAACCCGATAATGGACATAGCCCGCATCGTACTCTTCCCCTACTACGTGGATAAACTGGTTATAAAGCGCCCCGAGAAGTGGGGCGGCGACGTGGTTTACGAGACATACGAGGATCTGGAGAGGGACTTCGTGGCCGGCGAACTGCACCCGCAGGACCTGAAGAACGCCGTGGCCGAGGAACTCATAAGGATACTTGCCCCCGTGAAGGAGCACTTCGAGAAGAATCCCGAGCCCTACGAGGCGATGAAGCACCTCACGGTGACGAGGTGATGCGAGTGGACGGCATTCCTGTGAGGGACATGGAGATACGGGCCGGGATGAGCATCGCGGACCTCATGGACGCGTTCTACATGGCTGGGGGATTCACCGCGAAGAAGCTCGCGGTCGCGGAGAGAATCGTGAGGCGGATGCGGAAGGAGAGTGCCACGGTGTTCCTCTCCTTTCCGGCGGCCATCGTCGCGACAGGCGTGAGGGGAGTTATAAGGGAGATGGTACGACGCCGCATGGTGGACGTGGTCATAACCACGTGCGGAACGCTTGACCACGACCTCGCAAGGGTCTGGTGCGATTACTATCACGGCTCCTTTGATATGGACGATGCAGACCTTCACAGGCGCGGCGTGCATCGACTAGGCAACGTTCTCATCCCGCAGGAGAACTACGGCAAGGTGCTGGAGGAACATCTGCAACCCATGCTGGAGGAGGCGTACAGGATCAAGAAGAGATGGAGCGTCCGCGAGCTCATACATCACATAGGCGGTAAGGTGAACGACACCTCGTCAATACTCCACTGGGCCGCCCGCAACGGCATACCCATCTACGTGCCGGGCATCGTTGACGGCGCCGTCGGCTCCCAGCTGTGGTCATTCTGGGAGGCGCACAGGGACTTCCACCTGGATATGATGATTGATCAGCACGAGCTTTCCGATATCGTCTTCACTGCGAATAAGACAGGGGCGATCATGGTCGGCGGAGGCATATCCAAGCACCACACCATCTGGTGGAATCAGTTCAGAGGTGGGCTGGACTATGCCGTATATATCACCACGGCACCGGAGTGGGACGGCTCGCTCAGCGGAGCGAGGGTTCGCGAGGCGGTTTCGTGGGGGAAAGTGAAGGAGGATGCCGACTACATCACGGTGGAGGGGGATGCGACCGTTCTGCTCCCGCTCCTCGTCGCGTCGCTGATTGAAAGAGGTGATGAGAATGATTAATGAAAGGCAGTATCGCAGAATGATGAGGAAGATGGGGATCAAGCAGGAGGAAATGGATGTGGAGGAGGTCATACTGAAAATGAGGGATGGAAGGGTCTTCAGGGTCCGCTCGCCCTCGGTGATGAAGGTGGAGGCGAAGGGCCAGTCAACCCTCATGGTGATGGGGGAGATCGAGGAGGTCAGCGAAGGCGGTGACTCCTTCCCCGAGGAGGACATAGCCCTCGTGATGGAACAGACGGGCTGCACCCGGGAAGAGGCCGTTCAGGCGCTGAAGGAGGCGGACGGTGAACCGGCGGAGGCGATAATATCACTGATGTCCAAAAAGTGATTGAGGAAGTTCTGGCGAGAATACGCCCCAGCCCGGAGGAGGAGGCGAAGGTCAGAGAGGCGGCCTCATCGCTCGTTGAGGCGGTGAGGGAGGAAGTAGCCAGAAGAGGCGTGGAGGGAGAGGTTGTTCTGGTCGGGAGCGTGGCCAAGGGCACTTTCCTCAGAAATCCGGACATGGACGTCTTCATCAGGTTTCCCCTAGATGTGAGCAGGGAGGAGATGGAGAGAACCGCGCTGGAGATCGGCAAGACGGTGCTTCGCAACTGGGTCATAAGCTACGCGGAGCACCCCTATGTCCGCGGGGTTTACGGGGGGTACGAAGCGGACATCGTACCCTGCTACAGTATACACGACCCCTCAGAGCTGAAGAGTTCCGTTGACAGAACGCCCTTTCACACAGAGTATGTGCGCCGGCATCTACCGCCGGAGAGGAGGGACGACGTGCGTCTCCTGAAGGCGTTCATGAGAGGTATAGGGGTCTACGGCGCCGAGGCGCGCGTAAGGGGATTCTCCGGCTACCTGACAGAGCTGCTGGTGATAAAGTACGGGGGCTTCGTGAATGTGCTGAGAAACGCCGCGTGCTGGAGGATCCCCGTGAAACTTAGCATGTCGGGAGAGGATGCGGGCCGCTTTCGGGAGCCGATGATCTTCGTCGACCCTACGGATCCCAGACGAAATGTGGCCTCCGCGGTCAGCGAGGAATCGCTTGCCACGTTCATCCTCGCCAGTAGGGAGTTTCTTCGAAGACCTTCGACGCTCTTCTTCTTCCCGCCGGAAGACGAAGTGGATGAGGAAGCGCTCCTGCGAACTATGGAGCGCAGGGGGACGTGCGTATTCGCCCTTTCGCTCCCCGCTCCGGATATCCACCCCGATACGCTCCACGACCAGGCGAGGAGACTGCTCAACCTGACTGTGGATATAGCGGACCGGGAGGGGTTTGGGGTGGTGGATGCAGATCTCCACATCGGCGAGAGGATAGTCGTGCTCGTGGAGGTGGAGATGTGCGAGGTGCCGAGGGTGAAGGTGCACCGCGGCCCGCCCGCGGACCACCCCAACTCCGAGGATTTCATGGACAAGTGGTCGCGGGAGAGGCGACTGCGCGGACCGTATATAAAGGGGAGGCGACTCTACGTGGA
>MTNG01000032.1 GCA_002011395.1 Candidatus Aciduliprofundum sp. JdFR-45 | reverse complement strand
CCCCGTGAGCGGAACGGGTCCATGCGGGTGTGAAAACGATTCAGAACCGGCGATCACACGGCACAGGGGGCCGCGGAGACGCTCCGCGGAGCGCTGCGCACTGCAGGGACGGGGTTCACCCTCGCCATGATGGAAAATCCATCAGCAAAACTTAAAATACCCGATTCTTATCATTCCCCATGTTCAGGGAGAAAATTGAAAACGCACCCCTCGGCATCACTTTTGACGATGTTCTGCTGGTTCCGCGCAGGACTAGGGTTGAGCCGCGGGACGTTGACGTTTCCACAAGGGTCACCAGAAACATCAGGATATCCGTCCCCATAGTCAGTTCCCCCATGGACACCGTCACGGAGGCGTTCATGGCCATCGCCATGGCACGCTTCGGCGGGCTGGGCATAATCCACAGAAACATGACCGTGGAGGAGCAGGTGGCCATGGTGGAGCGGGTCAAGAGGGAGGAGAGCCTCATCATAAGGAACGTGCACACCGTGAACCCGGAGGACAGCGTTGAACACGCCATCCGTCTGATGGAGGAGAAGGGCATCACGGGCCTGCCAGTCGTGGAGGGTAAAAAACTCGTGGGCATAATCACCAGCAGGGACGTGCGCCTCCTCCACGGCGAGGGGTTGAAAGTGAAGGACCTCATGACGAAGGACGTCATCACCGCGAGGGAGGGCGTGTCCATGGAGGAGGCGCTGGACATAATGCATGCTCACAGAATTGAGAAACTGCCCATCGTGGACGAGAACGGCGCTCTTCAGGGCCTCATAACCTTCCGCGACATCATGAAGAGGAGGAACTACCCCAGCGCCTCGCGCGACCCCGAGGGGCGCCTCATGGTGGGGGCGGCGGTCGGACCCTTTGATATAGAGAGGGCGGTGCGCCTGGTGGATGCTGGTGCCGACGTGATAGTCATAGACACCGCGCACGCGCACAACGAAAAGGTCATGGCGTCCCTCAGGCGCATGAGGGAGGTCATTGATGCGGACATCGTAATGGGCAACATAGCCACGCCAGAGGGCGCGGAGGACATGATCTCTCTGGGCGCCGACGGCCTGCGCGTGGGTATCGGCCCCGGCTCCATCTGCACCACGCGCGTTATCGCCGGCGCGGGCGTCCCGCAGCTCACCGCGGTGGCGAGCGTGGCGGACGTTGCGAAGGAGCATGGTGTCCCGGTCATCGCCGACGGGGGGATAAGGTACTCCGGCGACATAGTGAAGGCGCTGGCCGCGGGTGCCGACGCCGTGATGGTGGGGAGCCTCCTCGCCGGCACGGAGGAGGCGCCGGGAACCGAAATCATAATCGGGGGGCGGAAGTACAAGACATACCGCGGCATGGGCTCCCTGAGCGCCATGCGGAAAGGGCACTCGGACCGGTACGGGAAACTCGCCGGCTCCAAACTCGTCCCGGAGGGCGTGGAGGCCGCCGTGCCGTACAAGGGACGCGTGGAGGAGGTCCTCTTCCAGCTCGTCGGCGGCGTGAGGTCCGGGATGGGCTACGTGGGCGCCGCCAGCATAGAGGAACTCCACCGCAACGCGGTCTTCATAAGGGTCACACCCAGCACCGTGAGGGAAAGCCATCCCCACGACGTGAAGATAATCTCGGAGGCGCCGAACTACTGGCTGGAGGAGTGAGATGCGCAGGTCGCTCCACAACCTGTACGGGGCCATAGGGGATCCGCGCTACGTTGAGTTCTTTGACTCGCTCCCCGGCGGGGATGCGCGGTGGACCACGGAGCGCATAGAGGCGTTTCTGGAGTCCATCGGCAGGCCGCAGGATGCCTTCCACTCCTTTCTCGTGGCAGGCACGAACGGCAAGGGAAGCGTGGCCTCCGCCATCTACGGGGCGCTGCGCATGAGACACCGCGCGGGCCTCTTCACGTCGCCCCACGTGGTCGGTTTCAGGGAGAGGGTGCGGGTTGATGACTGCGTTCCGGAGGGGTACATAAAGAGCGTGATAGACAGGTACTCGGACCTCATAGAGAGGGTCGGCCTGACCTACTTTGAGTTTTCAACGGCCCTCGCGTTTCTGTACTTCCGCGATGAGGGGGTGAGTGGCGCGGCTGTGGAGGTCGGGCTGGGGGGAAAGAGGGACGCCACAAACGTGGTTGAGCCCCTCGTCTCCGTGATAACCTATGTGGATTACGACCACATCAAGACGCTCGGTCCTACCCTGAGGCACATAGCGGAGCACAAGGCGGGCATAATAAAGGGCGCGCCCGTGGTGACCTACGAGTGGAAGAGCGATGTTCTGGAGGTTTTCGGAAGGCGTGCCCGCGAGGCCGGCTCCGAGATATACAGGGTTCAGGATCACATCCGCCTGAGGATCTGCGGGATGAGCGTGCGCGGCATGGACGTGCACATCGAGAGCGAACTGACGGGGAACGAATACGACGTACATCATCCGGTGCCGGGCAGGGGGCAGGCGCTGAACGTCGCCGCAACTGTGCTATCTCTGGAACTCGCAGAGAGCAAACTGCCCCTCTCCGCGGAGGACGTTGAACGCGGCATCCCATCATTCGTGCTCCCCGGCAGGTTCCAGATGCTGCAGGATAACCCGCCGGTGGTGCTGGACGGGGCGCACAACGTGTCCGCGATTGTGCATCTCGTTGAGGTACTGAAGGGGATGGATTTCCGCCCGAGAACGCTGGTTCTGTCCTTCATGAGAGACAAGAAGGTGGAGGAGATGCTCTCCCCCCTCTCGGAGGTCTCAGACCGTCTCATCGCCACGGAGGTCCCCATGCCAAGGTGCCTCCCCGCGGAGGAACTGGCACGCCGGGCGTTGGGGGTCTTCGGTGAGGTGGCGGTGAACCCGGACCCCGTGAAGGCGCTCCGCGAGGCAGCGTCCTCCGGCTCCGTTCTCATCACGGGCAGTTTCTACCTCGCGGGGGAGGTTCTTCGCGGGCTGCGCGCGCCCGTCTGCAAGGGTGCGTAAAATCTTATATATAACCCTTCACATAGGTGGAGGTATGAGGAGAATCATCGTATGGGCATTGCTGCTCATTCTCACGGCCCCCATCATGTTTTCCATGGGCACACCCGCAAAGGCGGACACGGGTTATGACATTGAGGTGGTCTCCGACACGCAGTACGTTGAAATCGTTGACGAGATATACGGGGGCAAGGTCAGATGGACCATCGTGGGGGAACTGGCGTCCCATCTGCGGAGCATCGTCTATCAGAACTGGGATGAGAACTCCGACTGGAGGATAGACCTCACTGAAGCATCGCACTACTTTAAACGCGGAATAGAGCCAATACTGGAGCGGAGCGACCGATACGAATGGCGCCTCATAGGCACGGTCAACGTCACGAGGGCTGACCCGTTGAACGACAACGACCCCAGTGGAATACTCTACGACCCGGACGATGTCGGCGGTCTCATAGGCGATGTGAACGCCACCGGTCCCATCCAGATACGCATGATATTCAGGGGCAGGGTTGAGATGGACGGGGCGGTGTATCCATACAAGATCGCGCTCATACCGTTCCTCGCCGCCTACAGGGGCAACTTCACCCTGCTGGAGCAGGACGATATGCTGAAAAACCTCAGAATAAAGTACACGCACAAGGAAGCGGGAGTGACCTTCAACCCGTACGTGGAGTGGGACAAGGCGCACACTATGGCCTTCCGTCTCATAATAGGTGAGTTCCTGATGTACGAGAACACAGTCACAGAGGATGTCAGAGTCCCCTTCACGAAAACGGAATTCACTCCGATGGATAGCCCCCTGATTCTGTTCATCGTGCTGCTGGTGGGCAACTCAATAGCAAACCGGCTGGAGTACATGTATTACCGGAAGAACATAACGAGGGGTCTGGTGTTCAAGCGCAGAAAGCAGATTGGCCGGTTTATGCTCGCAGGGAAGATAGCGCTCCTCCTCCTCTACCTGACCAACAGTTACGGCGGACTGGTGGTATCCGGCAGCACCTTCGTGCTCCTCACGGCGGTTTACGTCGGAACCGTCGCTGCGCTATCCTCCGAACTCTACGGCCACAGGAGCGGGGAGGTCAGGAGGACGAAGGTGCCGAGGAGGGAAACGCCCATAGTGATTGACGACGTGTACCTCATCACCACGAGCGGCATACTGATACACCACGCCACACGCCGCCTCCACCCGGAGATAGACGAGGATATACTCTCCAGCATGCTCGTCGCCATCCAGGACTTCGTCAAGGACGTGTTCAGGGATGAGAGCGACTTCCAGCTGAAGAAGCTCAACTTCGGTGACAAGGAGATTTACATAGAGAGAGGCAGATATCTGGTTCTAGCCGCCGTCATGGGCGGGAAGATGACGCGGGAGATAGAGGAGAGAATACGGAAAGTTCTACAAGAGGTGGAGGAGAGATACGAGCCCGTGCTGGAGCGCTGGGACGGAAACGTGGAGGCGTTCCGCGGCGTGGGCAGGATACTGGAGAAGATATGGGCCGAGGAAGGGGAGGAAGAAGATCAGGAGTGAGCCCCTGACCACCTCGTGTAGAGGTCGTTGGATATGCCCAGCGCATCCATCACACGCCCCGCGATGAAGTCCAGCATGTCATCCACGCTCCGAGGGCGGTGGTAAAAGGCGGGCGACGCGGGGAGGACCACCACGCCCATCTCCGCGAGGGCGGTCATAGCCCTCAGCGTCGGCGCGGCCACTGGCGTCTCCCGCGGAACGACCACGAGTTTTCTCCCCTCTTTGAGGCACACAAGGGCGACTCTGGTTATGACTGTGTCCGCAAGTCCATACGCTATCCGGGAAATGGTGTTGCACGATGCCGGTATGACCACGGCAGCATCCAGGTGAAAACTCCCGGAGCACACCGGGGCGGATAGGTCGTCGTTGTCGTAGACCCTGCCGAAGGACTTGAGGTTGACATCTCCACACTCGTGTCTCATTATCTCCATTCCGTTGCGGGAGACCGCTATGAACAGGGACACACCCGCATCCCGGAGAGCGGAGAGAAGACGAACCGCGTAGGGCGTTCCGGATGCACCCGTTATCCCCACGAAGACCCGCATGTTCACCACTCCCTCCAGACGATGTCAACCTCCACATCCCTGAGCGACTCCACAACCCGCACGATGTCCTCTATTGTGGCCTCCCACAGCGCTTTCCCCTTCTCAGGGTCGGCCCTCGTGGGGTCCCCTATGGCGCCCGTGTCCGTGACCTCGTCCGTGCGGAAGTGAAAGCCCGCGACGGAGTCAAACGCGAGGGCGTCAGAGTAGGGTTTCAGGTTCGGCTTTTTTATGCGCTCCGCCCTCACGGCGCCGGGGCGGTTGGCCAGCGATGTGGACGTCTCGTACTCACCCGCGTGTATGTCGCCGGGCGTTTCCACGAGCTTCATCCTCGCATCCCTCCCGGCGTCATCCACCCACACGACCAACGCGTTCGTGCGCCATTTCACCTTGGCTGCGGCGTTTGAGACCGCTGCCCTGTTTCCGCCATGGCCGTTTATGACCACTATCTTCCGCACCCCGTGGTGCACGAGGGATACGCAGATGTCATAGACAACCGCCTCCAGCGTTTCGGGCCTGAGAGACACGGTGCCCGGGAAGGCCATGTGATGCAGCGACATTCCGTAGTGCAGGGGCGGGAGAAGGAGGGGCTTCGGCTCCCTCAGCCTCTCATAGACGCGCTCCGCCACCCACTCGGCATCGTATGAATCGGTGCTCAAGGGGAGGTGAAGGGAGTGCTGCTCTATGCTCCCCATGGGCAGGATGGCGATGTCCACGCGCTTCAGATGCTCCGCCACCTCGCTCCACGTCGCCTCGTATATCTTCATGGGCTTTCAAAGGGGAAAGCGATTTATATATTTATCGCACTACTCACAGCATGGTGCATTTCCGCGTCCGCGATAAGATACTCGTGCATCTGCTCCAGTACTCAAATTACGTGGACAGGGGTGAGTACCCCGTTGAGATGACGCAGGAGGGCATAGCGGAGGCGGTGGGTATACTCGTGAGCCATGTCCCCCGCAACGTGAAGAAGCTGAGAGACGAGGGACTCGTGGTTGAGGACAGTGGGAGGGTGCGGGGAAAGACCAGGCGGGTCAAGGTCTATTATCTCACGAGCAGGGGCATACTGGCGGCGCGGGAGATGATGGAGAGCATGGAGAAACACATAGCGGAGGTCACCGATGGGCGCGTGCATGTGCGGGATCTCTTGGAACGGGGCGTGTCCCCCGTGGATATAATGAGCGCCGTGGAGGAGGGGCGCGTGGAAGAACTCGCATCTGCCAATCCCCTCAAGACCGAGAGCGAGTTCCACGTGGAGTACATGGAGACGCTGGGAGAGGAAGAGGGCGAACTGATGGACCGCGAGGAGGACCTCCAGCGTCTGATGGAGTGGTACCACTCCGGCGTTCCCACGGCCGTGGTCACTGGAGGGAAGGGCTACGGCAAGACGATGCTGATAAAGAAGTTCGTAAGGGAGATTGACCACGACGGC
>MTNG01000159.1 GCA_002011395.1 Candidatus Aciduliprofundum sp. JdFR-45 | reverse complement strand
ATGAGGGCGGCCGTGGAGAGGAAGGTCGCCAGGAAACCTGAAAAGGTGAGGGGCGATGTGGGGCACGCTGTCGAGGTGCTAATGGACGCCTCGACATCCACGGGCACGAGGGGTGCCGTGGAGGATTTCTCCGCACTCTTCAACGACAGGTTCAGGCGCCTTGCACCGCTGGTTAAAAGACGCCTGAAGTGGGCCTACAGCATAGCGGACGTCAGGAACAGGTCCGGGCAGGAGGTCCGTGTAATAGGCATGGTTTCCGATTGCAGGGTAACGAGAAACGGGTTCTACAGGATAACGCTGGAAGACCCTACCGGTGAGATAACGGTCATCGCGGGGCCGGACCTGCTGATGGGCGAGACCGTTCTGCCGGATGAGGTCATAGGGGTGGCGGGCGAGGTATCGCGCAGGGGCGACGACGTGATATTCGCCCGGGAAATCGTGTGGCCGGAGGTGGACCCGATACCCTCCCCGCGGGGGGCGGACGCGCCCGTGGATGCGGTGATAATCTCGGACGTCCACGTCGGGAGCAGGGAGTTCCTCGCGGAGCGGTTTGAGAGGTTCATCGCCTGGCTGAAATCCGGGGATGCGTCGCGCGTCAGATATCTGCTCATAGCGGGAGACCTCGTGGACGGCGTGGGCGTGTATCCGGGCCAGGAGAACGAACTGGAGATCACCAGCGTTTACGAGCAGTATGAGAGGTTATCGCGCTATCTGGAGGAGATTCCCGAGAGGATAAAGGTAATAGTGATACCGGGCAACCACGACTTCACCCGGCCCCACGAGCCACAGCCGGGTTTTCCCGAGGAAGTCAGGAAAATACTCCCGCCGGATACGATGGTTCTCAGCAACCCATCCCTTATACGTCTTCACGGCGTGACGTTCCTGCTTTACCACGGCACAAGTTTGAACGACATGGTAGAGGCCATTCCGGGCGCAGATTACAGCAGGATTGAGAACACCATGATAGGTCTGCTGAGGAGGAGACACCTCGCACCCATCTACGGGGGGAAGGTGCCCCTCGCCCCTCTGCCGCGCGACTATCTGGTGGTGGAAGAGGTCCCGCAGTTCTTCGTGACCGGGCACGTTCACAGCTACGCGTACGCACGATGGAAGGGCGTTCATCTTATAAACGCTTCCACCTGGCAGGCCCAGACCGCCTATCAGAAGATGCTGAACTTCCAGCCCGACCCCTGCGTGGCGACGGTGGCGCACTTGGATACGCTCACGGTGGAGGAGAAGAGGTTCTGATTTTCACCTCTGCTCCCCGAACGAAGCCCATGCTCTCCGCGCTCCCCATGTTGACGGCTATCTCCGCATAACCCTCGCTGTTCTCTATGAGCGCCGGGGCTCCGGGTGGGACGTCCCCGAAAGTCCGCGCCCTCACGAGGTGAATTTCCCTGCCGTTCACCTCGGCCACGAGGTGTGTGCCCAGGGGGAAGGGCAGCAGCGAGGCGCGGAGATTGAGCGCGGCGTTGCCGAAGGAGTCCACGTAGATGACCGTTGCCCGGACCTCATGCGCATCCACCCTGGGCTCGGGGATATCCAGACGGGTCAGTTTCCCCACGTCAACGGCGGGCCAGGTATCGGGTATTCCTTGGTCCCTCGCTATCTCGGCGGCGGCCGGGGCAAAGACGTCTCTGCCGTGGAACGTCGCACTTGCGTCGGGCGGCACGGGTATCTCCCACGCCTCCTCCGCGTTGATAAACGTTATCACCCCGTTGTCCGGGCAGACGATATAACGTTCGCTGGCTCTCACCGCAACGGCCCTGCGCTCCGTTCCGACCCCGGGATCCACGACCACGAGGAAGACGGTGCCGGAGGGAAAGTGGGGCAGCGACGCGGCGAGGACATAGGCGGCGGAGAGCACGTCGTGGCGGGGTATGCCGTGGGTGATATCCACCACGGGAACGTCGGGGGCTATGGTCGCTATGACACCCTTCATGGCGCCAGCGTAGTGGTCGCGGTATCCGAAGTCTGTTATGATGGCTATCATGGCGATTCCTCCAACGAGTGCGCTCCGGAAGCGTATGACCCGGATGGGGGATTAAGGTTTCGGAAAACCAATAAATACCTTCAGGCATCTCCACGCCATGCATGAATCCCTGCCTCAGACACGGGTGCTCCCTCTGCTGCCACGAAACGGAGATGCCCCTCACGGACGAGGACATAAGGAGAATTGAAGCCCTCGGGTACAGGGATTTCTACGTACGTTCCGGGCATCTTCGCGTTCTGCGGAATGTGGACGGCCGATGTGTGTTCCTCCAAGAGGGCAGATGCACGATCTACCCTCACAGACCGGAGGGGTGCAGGTTCTACCCCTACACTTATGACCCGTGGAAAGACGAAATCGCGCTGGACCCTGACTGCCCCTACGCGCACGAGTTCCCCCCTCCCGACGTGGACCGCCTGAAGGAACTGGTGATGCGTCTTCTCGGTGCAGACGATCGCCGATTTTGAGATTAACGAAAGCCGATGCCCATGCTTTATTTATCCTTATGCCCATTCCCCCCTTCGGAGGATGAAACCATGAACGAACTGGATCCCATATTCAAGCCACGTTCAATCGCGGTGGTGGGCGCTTCCAGAACGCCCGGCGCAATAGGCCACACGGTTGTGAAGAACATTCTGGACTCGGGCTACCGGGGTAAGGTTTACCCCGTCAATCCCAAGGCCGACGAGATTCTGGGACTGAAGTGCTATAAAAGCGTGCTGGAGATACCCGACGAGGTGGACCTCGCCGTCATAACCGTTCCGGCGAGGATATGCCCCGCGGTCATAGAGGAGTGCGGAAAGAAGGGCGTGAAGGGCGCCGCCGTCATCGCGTCGGGTTTCAGCGAGGTTGGCAAGGAGGGCGCGGAGCTGGAGAGGAAGATAGTGGAGATAGCGCGGAGTTACGGCATGAGGATACTCGGACCGAACATAGTGGGCATAATGAACAACCCGCTCAAGTGCAACGCCTCCTTCGGCCCGTATCTGCCCTACCCCGGTAAGATAGCCATGATCTCCCAGAGCGGTGCGCTCGTGATAGCCATGGACGCGAGGACCTACGTGGACAAGGTGGGCATGTCGCATCTCATAAGCATAGGGAACATGGCGGACCTTGACTTCAGCGACCTGATAGAGTACTTCGCGGGCGACGAGGACACCACGTGCATATCCCTCTACGTGGAGGGCATAAAGGACGGCAGGAAGTTCATAGAGACGTGCAGAAAGGTGATATCCACGAGGCCCATCGTCGCTCTCAAGGCGGGCGTCTCCGAGAGGGGCGCCGTCGCGGCGGCGTCGCACACGGGCAGCCTCGCCGGCAGCGCCAAGATATACCGCGCGGCGTTCAGGCAGGCGGGCGTGGTATGGGCGTATAACCTCAACGACCTCTTCAACAGGTCGCTCGCCCTCTCGCTCCAGCCGCCCATGAAGGGTGACAACCTTCTGGTCATAACGAACGGCGGTGGTGTGGGCGTGCTCGCGACGGACGCCGCCGAGCGTTACGGTGTGCCGCTTAAGGATGCCCCGGAGGAACTCAAGGCGGAGATGAGGAAGGCTATGCCGGAGTTCGGGAGCCCCAAGAACCCCGTGGACCTGACGGGCATGGCGGGCGCGGAGTGGTACAGGAGCAGCGTTGAGGCGGCCCTGAGGCATGAATGGGTTGACGGCCTAGTCGTTCTCTACTGCGAGACGGCGATGACGGACCCCGTGGAGATAGCGAAGGCCATATACGAGGCAAAGCAGGCGGCGGGTGTGAACAAGCCCGTGACGGTGTCCTTCGTCGGCGGCGAGGCGGCGCTCAAGGGCGGCGAATGGCTGCAGACCCACGGCATACCCTTCTACAGGTCCCCCGACGAGGCGGTGAGCGCGATAGCCGCCCTCAGGGAATACGGCAGGTACGTTGAGACCCTCAGAGAGGGCGCGTTCACACCGTTCACGGACGTGGACAGGGAGAAGGTTCGGGAGATACTGGAGGGCGCGAGGACCGACGGCAGAAAGGCGCTCTTGGAGCCGGAGGCAAAGGAGGTCTTCCGCGCCTACGGCATCCGCGTGCCGCCGGGCAAGATGGCCACCACCGAGGACGAGGCGGTGAGGATAGCGGAGGAGGTCGGATACCCCGTGGTTCTCAAGATAGTGTCCCCGCAGATCATACACAAGAGCGATGCCGGCGGCGTGAAGGTTGACCTCAGGACCGCGGATGAGGTCAGGGAGAAGTTCCGCGAGATAATGGAGAACGCCAGGCGGTACGACCCGAACGCGGACCTCAAGGGCGTCTACGTGCAGCATATGGCTCCGTGGGGCACCGAGACGATAATAGGAACGGTGAGGGACCCCCAGTTCGGCCCCACCATAATGTTCGGCCTCGGCGGTATCTTCGTTGAGGTTCTGAAGGACGTGACCTTCCGCGTGGCACCCGTGTCCCCTGACGAGGCGCTGGAGATGACCGCCGAGATAAACGGGGCGGACATACTGCGCGGTGCCAGGGGCGAGAAGCCTAAGGACGTGAAGGCGATCGCGGAGACCATAGCGCGTCTGTCGCAACTGGTGACGGACTTCCCGGAGATCAAGGAGTGCGATGCGAACCCCGTGATCGTCTACGAGGACGGCCTGAGCGTGGTGGACGCGAGGATAATCCTCTCGTGAAACCCCCTTCTCTTTTCTTTATTGGCGGCTATTTAACGGGTCATCTCTGAAAAACAATCTTTATAAATTGATTCTGATATTAGGTAGTGGTGTGGGACTCGGGACGGTGGTGATTTATCGTGGGTGTACATGTAGTGAAGAGGAATAATGCGGCACACAGTTTTAAACGCGAATTTCTCATTGCAATATATGGGATTGTTCCATTTTCATACATCGTCTTATCTGTTCTTGCGAGAACGCTTTTTCCCGGTGATGTGCTCATTAGTATCATATTTTTATCTATCATAACTGTATCGTTCTTCATTTCATTTTTTGAAATCAGGCGCCATCTTTCCCCTAAAATAATCAATGGCCGTATCTCTGGAGGGCTTTATCCATTGTATCTGAAAATGGATTCTGATAAAATAATACTTCACTACCTTGGAAGAAAACGTTACCCCATCAATTTGAGGGATGTGGTCAGAATGGATATGGAACCTATGGGACGCAACCAGCGCTGGAAGCGTCTCCGGATACGCCGCAAAGATGGGTACATCATAGAGATAATCGTTGATGGGGAAATAGCGGCTGAAATTGCGGAGAAATGCGGGAAGGCGGTGCAGATTGATGTATTTGGAGGGATGCGATAGCGCACACCACGCGCTTTCAGTTCCAGAGATGGTCGCGAATTGTACACGCAAATTTTTATCTCCCATACCGGCCATGCACATCTGACATGTTGCGACACCTGAAGAGGATGGCCGAGGAGGTCTACGACCTCGTGGGCGGCAGGGTCCCGTCCGGATACATGAGCAGGAAGCCCGTCGGGATGGGCGCGGACGGAACTCCCACCCACATGGTTGACAGGGTCACGGAGGATGCCATCATAAAGTACGTTGAGGGCGAGGGGCTACCCCTGAACATACTCAGTGAGGAGGCGGGTTTCATAGACAGGGGCCATGCGCTCACGCTCATAATAGACCCGCTGGACGGGACGTACAACGCGCTCCACGGCATCCCCTTCTACAGCGTGGTCCTCGCTGTCACATCCGGCTCGCTGCAGAGGGTGAGCCACGGCGTGGTCATGAACCTCGCCAGCGGGGACCTGTACGAGGCAGAGAGGGGCCGGGGCGCCTTCATGAACGCCAGGAGAATATCCGTTAGGTCCTTTGAGGAGGCGCACAGTTTGTTCTCGCTCTACATCGGCAGGAGGGCGAGCAGGAGGGTGCACGAGGCGCTCCACATCCCCCGCAGGGTCCGGAGCCTCGGCTCGGCGGCGCTGGAGATGGCGATGGTCGCTCAGGGTGAGTCGGACCTCTTCGTTTACGAGGGTGAGGGGTGCGGCATACTCAGAATAGTGGACATCGCCGCTTCATATCTGCTCGTGCTGGAGGCGGGCGGCCACGTCGTGGGCGATGAACTCCGGCCTCTGGACATCCCGCTGGACGTGGGAGCAAGGCGCAACGTCATCGCCTACGGCGATGAGAGGGTAATGGAGGTGATAGGATGGGCTTCGCGATAGTCGCGAATCCGTACTCCCGCAGATGCATAGAAAAGGCAAAGGAGATATATGATTTTCTCACGGAGAAAGGGCAGAACGTCATACTGGAGGAGAAGCTCAGCCACAAGCTCGGGCTGGGGGACGGCGTCCCCTTGGACGCCATAAACATAGAGACCATCATCACGGTGGGCGGGGATGGCACCGTTCTCATCACGCTCCAGCGCGCCCACGGAAAGATACTCTCCATAGACATGGGGGCGCTGGGCTTCCTCACGGAGGTTCCTCCGGACAGGGCCTTTGAGTACCTGGAGAAGTATCTGCAGGGGGAGTACTACCTGGAGGTGAGGAGGAAACTGCGAGTGGACCTCAACGACGAGAGGCTGCCGGACTGCGCCAATGAGGCGGTCATCCACACATCTGAGATAGCCAACATCAGATCC
>MTNG01000134.1 GCA_002011395.1 Candidatus Aciduliprofundum sp. JdFR-45 | reverse complement strand
ACGAGGCGTGAGAACCTCCTGAGGGCCACGAGGGTGAACACCGCGAGCACCGCCGTGGCGGGCGAACTGAGGGGGTACATCTCTATGCCCAGGAACGGGGGCAGAATGCCCGTGACCGCCACCAGGGAGAAGGATATAACCACCCCCCACAGGATGGGCGAGATCAACTCGGACTCAACGCCCGTTCCGCCCATGTACTTGCGCCCCATGACGTAGATCGCCGCCCCCGCAACCAGGGATATGTACGAGAAGAAAAAGGCCAGCGCCACGGGGTGTCCCCAGACAACGCCCCACGTGGGTATGCCGGCCACCTCGTAAACGTACATGTCACTGACGATGTAGGGCGTGGACGTTATCACTATGCTCCAGACGAAGGCGAAGAACACCAGTACATGCGTCAGAACCGTAATGTCCCTCCTCCTCGGCGCGGCCGGAAACGTTATGGCGAAAAGCAGCAGAAAGGCGACCACAAACGGCTCGGGTAGAATTAGAAGACGGCCCAGGAGCACAGGCGGCTTTGTATACAGGGGATAAAACCGCTCCACGGCTTCCATGAGGGTCCACGCGCCGAAGGTGGCGTACGCCAGAAAGCCCCACCTGTTTGCGGGGTGCCCCGGCCTGAGCCGGAGCATGAGATATGCAACGACGAAATTGACTGCCGACGAGAGCAGCGCTATGTATCCGAATGGGTTAGCCCAGTACATCTCCCATCTCCTACGTGCAAAAGGAATATATATGTTTTTGCATGGGACACACATGCTCGTCCGCGCCGACCTCCACCTTCACAGTCCGCACTCGGGGGGCTCGGGGAGCGGTTTCTCCCTCGCCGACTACGCGCCCCTCGCGGTCAGGAAGGGTTTGCACTTAATCGGCACGGGAGATGCCCACGTTGAGGAGTGGGTCCGCGACCTCACGCGGGTGGGAGACGGTCTGTATGGAATCGGAGAGATGTACCTGCTGGCGACCATGGAGTTTGAGGACAACGCGGGGGTGCATCATCTCGCGCTCTTCCCGTCCACAGACCACGCAGCGGAGTTCGCGGCGCGCGTTGCGAGGTANGGACACAACGTCATGCGGGATGGACGGCCGCGCCTGCACCTGCCCGCCACGGAGATCTACGATATTCTCCATGACCACAGCGCGGTCGTCGGACCCGCCCACGCCTTCACGCCCTTCCACTCCATATACGGCAGGTTTAACTCCATAGGCGAGTGGCTCAGAAGGTGGGACTTCGTGGAACTCGGCCTCAGCGCCGACGCCCGAATGGCGTCAGGGATAGGTGAAATTGCTGGCTCCACGTTCGTCTCTTTCTCAGATGCCCATTCACCATCGCCCGCACGCCTCGGGAGAGAGTACGTTGAGATGATGGTGGAGGACCTCTCCTTTGACGGCATCAGAAGGGCGATTGAAAGGGGGAACGTGGTTTGTTACGGCATCCCCCCCGAACTGGGAAAGTACCACCTCACCGCCTGCACGGCATGCGGGCGGAGATACTCCAAGGAGGCGGCGGAGGGCGTCGGATACGCATGCGACTGCGGTGGAAAAATCGCGCTGGGTGTGAGAGATAGAGTTGAAGAGATTTCCGATCGCCCTCCATCAGGTGAGAGATACGTTTACAACATCCCGCTCGTGGAGGTGCTCCGCGCCTCCGGAATGGAGGCCTCGCTGTGGTGGGAGATAACTGAGAGGATGGACGAGCATCGCCTGCTCCATGTGGCACCTCTGGAGGATATCCGCAGGGCGTTCGGGGAGGAACTCGCGGAGGCCATAGGGATTTTCAGGAGGGGCGAGTACACCGTGAGCCCCGGCGGAGGGGGGAGATACGGAGTGCTCTCCTTCCCCGCTCGCCTCAGATATCCGAAATTTAGATAATCCTTGATGGCGATGGAGGGCGCAAGATGTCGGTTTTGTCCAACAGGAACTTCCTGCTCCTGTGGATAGGGCAGATTGTGTCCAACGTGGGCGATGCGGTGGCCTTCCTGGGCATAGCGGCCGTGGTGCTCTACCAGCAGGGCGGAGGGCCCCTGGAGGCGGGTGGCTTCCTCGTCGCGGCCGCGCTTCCCATGCTGCTGGTGGGCCCCATCGCGGGTGTCTATGTGGACAGGTGGAGCCGCAGAAGGACCATGATAGCGGCCGATGTGATCAGGGCGGTGCTCGTGCTCCTCTTCATATTCACAGCGAGCCCGTGGGAGATATACATCATCGTGTTCGCCGTTTCCACAGTTTCGCGCTTCTTCTACCCCGCCAGGAGCGCGATAATACCTGAGATCGTGGGACGCGATGAACTCGTGGAGGCGAACTCTCTCTCTCAGATGACCTTCATGCTTTCCAGCATTATGGGTCCGGCGATAGGGGCAGTCGTCATAGGATTCATGGGAACGGTCTTCGCCTTCGTGTTTGACTCGCTCACGTTCATCGCCTCGGCCCTGTTCATAGGTCTAATCACCATAAGGGAATCCAGAAGACCGCGCAGAAGGAGGAAAACGGGGGCGGAGATACTGACGGGGCTGCGCATAATGTTCAGAAGCAGACGCATCGGTTTTCTCTCCCGTCTCCTGGTGCTCATAACGGTCGTCATGGGCGGCATCAACCTCCTGTACTTCCTCTACGTCCGCGATGTGCTTGGAATGGACGTCACCGCGCTGGGGATGCTGGAGATGTTCTACGGCGCCGGGGCGGTGTTGGGCGGCGTCGGGGCCGCGAGGGTATCCCGGGCGCTGGGGCGCGGCACCAGCATGGGGCTCTCCGGCGTTCTGATGGCGCTCTCGCTTGCGTCCATGTCCTTCCTTCCACTTTTCTGGGTTGCGGCCGCCGCCATGCTCCTCGTGGGCGTGGGGTCAATAATATTCACCTCCATTTTCAACGCGCACATACAGGCAAGCGTGGAGGCGCGCGACAGGGGGAAGGTCTTCGGGGTTATGGGAGCGGTTATACAGGGGTGCATGATAATCTCCCTCATAGTCCACGGGTTCATACTTGAGTGGATTGACCTTCTGCTCCTTCTGAGAATAGATGCGGTTTATTTCGCCCTCGTCTCGGCCGGGTTCCTCCTGAGCAGGTACAGGGCGGAGATGGATGCGCCCGTGCCCGGCCAGGAGGGAGAATAGATTTTTAAGAACCCCCTACCATTACATTCCTGATGCCCATAGAGGCGGTCGTATGCCACGTGATACGCGGGGACAGAATACTCCTCCACAGGAAGAAGAGGGGGCACGGCGCGGGCAGATGGAACGGCTTCGGGGGTAAGATCAGGGAGGGCGAGAGCCCCGAGGAGTGCGTGAGGAGGGAGGCGCTGGAGGAGATGGGAGTTGGAGTGGAGAACATCAGGGAGATGGGTACGCTGGTGTTCCACAACGTGAACGGCGAGGAGTGGGTCGTCCATGTGTTCCTGGCGGACGTGATGGGAGAGCCGGAGGAGAGCGACGAGTCCGTTCCGCGCTGGTTTCCGCTGGATGCGATACCCTACGGGGAGATGTGGGACGACGACCGGTTCTGGCTGCCCGCCGTGATACGGGGGATGCGGGTTGAGGGGGAGTTCTGGTTTGAAGGCGAGGAACTCAGGAGGTTCACGCTGCATGCGACGGAGGTTCGTGATTGACCACATGCTCGGACGGCTGGCGCGCTATCTGAGATTCATGGGGTACGATGTCCACTACCCCACGGGGAGGGAGAGCGACGATGCCCTCATTGAGAGGGCGAGACGCGAGGGGAGGGTCATCATAACGCGCGACCGGGGTCTCAGCGAGCGATGCGAAACGGCGGTGTACGTCCCGCACCACGATATAGGTGGGCAACTCGTGTGGTTTTTCCGCACCTTCGGCGGTTCGCTCCGCATCCGGGCGGACAGGTGCACGGTGTGCAATTCACCCCTGCGCCCGGTCAGCCCCGAAGAGGTCGCGGATATCGTGCCGGAGGGGGTGCTCCAGAGAAACAGCGAGTTTTACAGGTGCGATGGATGCGGGAGGGTCTACTGGTGGGGCACGCACGCGGAGAGGATGGAGAGGGACATAGAAGCGGCGTGGAAGAAAGCGCTGGAGGAAACGCTGAGCGGAGTTCTGAAAGGGGAGGGATGCGCCCTCCACATATGCGGTCTCGCGGTGAACCTATACGAGGTCTGCGGGGAGGAGTGCGACGACCCCTATGCCCTCTGCCACCGGCTGGCTAAGCGGATGACCGATGCGGGTTTTCCCTCGGAACTCGTGAGCGTTGAGGTTGATGGGGCATCCTTCCGGGCCGCCTTTGAGGTGCGCCCATCACCCGATGAGTATGAGTGAGTGCTCCGTCTCCAGGGCCTCCATCTCCATTCCGCGGTACGCCTTGCGCCGCACGGGGACCAGCATCTCCCGGGTCACGGCAACGCCGTCTATGGCGAAGCCCTCCTCCAGAGCCCTCTCCACCTCATCGGGTGGTGTGCTCTCAAGGAACTCCACGAGTTTTCGCATGCTGCCGCGCAGAGCAGGGCCCGCGACGGAGAAGTTGGGCCTGTACTCCACGACCCTCTCCTCTATTTCCCCCGCCTCTATGATTTCCACGGACTCCGCATGAACAGTTCCCTTTATATCGTCAAGTCCGCCCTCTATCGCCTCCGGCATGGAGGTGGCTATCCTCACGGTCCCGATGGGAGCGTTGAGGGCGATGCCCTTCTCCGCCTTCCAGCGCCTTATGGCGGCTATGACCTCCTTCACCTCCTCGCCGAGGCGCTCCGCCTCCCTGTCCGCGAACTCGAGGGAGGGCCATTCCGATATGTGTATGCTCTTCGCCCCCTCGTGCTCGCGGAAGAAGTTCTGATACACCTCCTCGGTGACGTGCGGGAGGAAGGGCGCGAAGCACTTTATCAGGCCGAGGGCGACCGTGTAAAGCGTCATCTTCGCCCCTTCATCATGTGCGGCTCTATGCTTCACCATCTCTATGTAATGGTCCGCGAACTCCCTCCAGAGGAAGTTCTCCAGTATCTTCACGGCGCGGTCGTACCTGTACCCGTCCAGGAGGTCCGTGACCTCCCTCAGAACCCTCGTGTACTTGGAGAGTATCCACCTGTCAGCGAGGCGGAGCTTTTCCGGTTTGATTTCCATCCTAGCGTCTACAACGCCGCCCACGAAGCGCCCTATGTTCCATATCTTGGTCACGAGGCGCTGGCCCCTCACCACGTCCTTGTACCGGAAGGCCGTGTCCTCGCCCAGCGTGCACTGGGTGGCGAAGTACCTGAACGGGTCCGCGCCGTACTTGTCTATTATCTCAAGCGGGTCCACCACGTTGCCCCAGGAGGCGTGCATGGGCCTGCCGTCCGGGCCGAGTATGAAGCCGTCTATGAAGATATCCCTCCATGGAATTTCCCCCGTTATCGCCTTGCACCGGAGTATCGTGTAGAACGCCCACGTCCGTATGATGTCGTGGGCCTGCGGCCTCAAACTCATGGGGTAAAGCCACCTGAACTTCTCGTCGTCCCTCATCCAGAAGGTGTTGTAGAGCGGGGAGATGGACGAGTCCACCCACGTGTCGAAGACGTCCTCGCACCCCTTCAGCCCGCCGCCGCACTTTGGGCAGGAGGGCACCGGCGGCGGGTCCACCGTCGGGTCCACGTGTCCATCCATCGCCTTCAGCTGTTCTATGGAGGGCACCACCACATGGCCGCACTCCGCGCACTCCCACACGGGGATGGGCGTGGCGAAGTACCGCTGCCTGGAAACGACCCAGTCCCACTGGAGCGAGTCAATCCAGTCCTCCAGCCGCTTTTTCATGAACTCGGGGAACCACCTTATCTCATCGGCCGCCCTTCGAACCTCATCCTTCAAATCCATTATGCGTATGAACCACTGCTCCTTCTGTATGAACTCTATGGGCGTGTGGCAGCGCCAGCACGTGCCGACCGTCTGCTCTATCTCCTCCCTTTTGATCAGAAGCCCCTCCCTCTCCAGGTCCTCCACGATCGCCCTCTTCGCCTCCTCAACCGTCATTCCGGCGTACTTTCCAGCCACCTCCGTCATCCGCCCCTCCTCGTCTATGCCCTTTATGAACTTCAGGCCGTACTTGTATATCCACTCCAGGTCCCCCTTGTCGCCGACGGAGCATATCATGACCGCCCCCGTGCCGAACTCCGGGTCCACGGCCTCGTCCGCTACGATCTTCACCTCCTGCCCGTATATGGGGACGACCGCCGTCTTCCCGACGAGGGCGGCGTACCTCTCGTCCTCCGGGTGCACGGCGATCAGCTGGCACGTGCAGAGGAGCTCCGGGCGGGTCGTCGCGATTATGAGGTCTTCCCCCGTCTCCTTCACCCTGAACCTGACGTAGTTCAGATACGTCTTCCTCTCCGCGTACTCTATCTCCGCGTCCGCGATGGCGGTGCCGCAGCGGGGGCACCAGTTGACGGGGTGCTCCGCCTTGTAAACGAGCCCCTTATTGAACATCTCCACGAAGGTCATCTGGGTTATGCGCCTGTAGTACGGCGCGTCCGTCTGGTAATATATCGTGGGGTCCATGCTCTCCCCCAGTATCCTGTACTGGCGGATCATCTCCCCTATGTTCGCCCCGGCGAACTCCTCGCAGAGCTTCACGAACTCGTGACGGTCGGTCTCCCTCAT
>MTNG01000073.1 GCA_002011395.1 Candidatus Aciduliprofundum sp. JdFR-45 | reverse complement strand
AGCCGCTCAAGGTTTTCCCTCAATGAGCCCGTGGTGTACGCGTAGAGGACGTAGATGAGACCCATGACGCCGACGGCGAGCCACAGCAGACCGACGGCGAAGATGCTCTCCATCCCCCTCGCGCTCACGTACTTCAGTATGAAGTTCGTAACTCCGAATGCGAGCATGGTCATCAGGGCGTAGGCGTACCAGGGGAGCATGCCGACACCTCACAGGATCAGGAACTTCCCGTTCTCGTAGAAGAGCTCACCGTCCGCGTAAATCCTTCCGCCGTTCCTCATGTCCTTTATCATATCCCAGTGGAGCGACGATACGTTGCCCCCGCCCGCCTCGGGGAAACCCCTCCCAAGGGCTATGTGGACCGTGCCGCCTATCTTCTCGTCGAAGAGTATGTTTCGGGTGAACCTGTCTATGGCGTAATTGGTTCCTATGGCGAGTTCGCCGACCCTCTTCGCACCCTCATCCACGCTGAGCATCCTCTCAAGGAAATCCCTTCCGCGGGAAGCGTCGTACTCCACAACCTCGCCGTTCTCAAACTTCAGGAATATATCGCGAACCTCCACGCCGCGGTATATCGCGGGATAGGTGAAGCGGATGTATCCTTCCGCTGAGTTCTCCAGCGGAGAGGTGAAGACCTCGCCGTCGGGCAGATTCTTATGGCCCGCGCTGTTCACCCATTTCCGCCCGTCAACGCGGAAGGTGATGTCCGTGTCCTCGCCCACTATCCTGATCTCCCTCTTTCCCTCCAGGTACTCCGTCACCCTCCTCTGCATCTCCTCCAGTTCCCTCCACCGCTCCACGGCGTCCTCGCGGTCCGCCATGCATGCCGCATAGACAAACTCCTCGTACTCCAGAAGCGACATCTCCGCCTCCTGCGCCAGCCCCAGCGTGGGGTACGGGGCGATCACCCACTGCAGTTCGCCCCTCTTCTCCCTCTCCTGGAATATCTCTATGAGGGGGGCGTTGGCGGCCATGCGCCTCTGCACCCTTTCATGGTCCACGTTCGTCAGCGCCCTCGTGTTCACCGTGCTCTCTATGTTTATGAACACGTCCGCGTTCTCATATAGAAACCTGCGGTACTTCGGTATGGATGTGAGGAGGTTCTCCTTCGCGTACTTATAGTATATGAACTCCGAGTTGTCCGTGTATATGGATAGAATGGGATGTGCTCCCTTTTCCACAACTCTCTTCATTATCGCCTCTATGAGCGGTTGAGCGGAGTAATGACCCATTATTATAACTTCCATCTCCTCATCTATTTTCACGGAGTAGTCCGTGATGACCGATGCTAGGTTCTCAACTCTTCTGTCCATCGGGATCACCTTGCCCGGGGCATGCGCAGGAAGATATATCAACTCTACCATCTTATGGAATCCAGATGCGGGACCCCAGAGAGGATGCGGTGTCCATAGCGCTCTCCGCGGTGAGCGCCTCTCTGCCGGAGCGCGTGCTCCCCGCCCGCGTAAGGGTTAAGGGGGAGAGGATAATCGTCGGCAGGAGGGTTTTCCCCATGGAGGGTGGAATTCGCATCCTCGCCATGGGCAAGGCGGCGCCGGGGATGGCACGCGCCATGCTGGACATCCTGGGCCATGTGGACGGAGGCATCGTGGTCTCGCCCTCCGGTGAGAGCGTGCCGCCGCTCACCGCGCTCAGGGGGGAGCATCCCGTGCCGGGCCCCGGCTCCTTCCGCGCGGGAGAGGCGGTCATGGACTACATCTCCTCGCTGGGCCCCAGGGATATACTCATCTGCCTCATATCGGGCGGTGCATCCTCGCTGGTGGAGTTGCCCGCCGTGAACCCCGGGGATTACACGAGAGGTATGGAACTCCTGCTCTCCTCGGGGGCGGACATCCACGAGATGAACGCCGTGAGGAAGCACCTCTCCCTCATAAAGGGGGGAGGAATCGCGAGGGCGACCGATGCCCGGATACTCTCGCTCATCATGAGCGATGTCGTCGGCGACGATGTGGCCACGATTGCCTCGGGTCCGACCGCGCCCGACCCAACCACATTCGGCGATGCCCTTCGTGTCCTCACCTCCCGGGGACTTCTGGACCGCATGCCCGGGAGCGTGGTGGAGTACCTGAGGCGCGGCGCCGAGGGGCTGGAGAGGGAGACGCTGAAGCCCCGCGAATTCCCGAGAAGGCGTGTGGCCAACGTGGTCATCTGGAATGTCGGGAACGCCCTCGCGGAGGCGGCGCGCCGCGCGAGGGGCATGGGATACAGGTGCAGGGTGCTCACCGACCACCTGCGTGGTGAGGCGAGGGAAGTGGGTCGGGCCATGGGCGCAATGGCCGACGGTCTTCACAGGAACGAGGTTTTCCTGCTCGGGGGCGAGACGACCGTGAAGGTGGAGGGGCGGGGGAGAGGCGGACCCAATCAGGAACTCGCCCTCTCAGCGAGCAGAGGCCTTGAAAGGGGAATTGTGGTCGCGCTGGACACGGACGGGGTGGACGGAAACTCACCCGCCGCCGGAGGCATCGCCTTTTCGAACCTGTGGGGCGATGGCGCGGAGGAGGCGCTGAGGCACAACGATTCATACACGTATCTCTCCGCGCGGGACGCGGCCATAATCACGGGGCCGACGGGGACGAACGTCAACAGCGTGGTCGTCCTTCTCAGGGGGAGGGAGGGATGATCTACCTCGCGGTTTTGAGCGGTGAACACCCCACGCTGCCTCTATCCGAACTGCGGGCGGTGGTGGAGCTCTCCTCACCATTCCGCGTCGTTGAGAGGGATGGGCCGATCACCGTGTTTGAGGCGGATGAGTTTGAGTGGGAACGTCTCGCCATGACCCACGCCGTCATGAAGCACCTCGCCACGTGGGACGGCATGGATGTACCCGTGAATGCGCTTTCCATTCCGGAGGGGAGCTTCGCGGTGCGACCCAGCAGGCACATGGGCGAGGGACGTGATCTGGACGTGGATTACCTCGTGAGGGAGGTTGGCAGGGCGCTGTCGCGCTGCGGAAAGGTGGACCTGGAGAACCCCCAGACAGTTCTGCGCCTGGAGATATGCCGGCGGGTCCACGCGGGCATCCTCCTCTGGGAGAGGGATAAGAGGGAATACGAGAGCAGAAAACCGCAGAACAGGCCCTTCTTCTCCCCGATCTCCATGCACCCGCGTCTCGCCCGGGCACTCGTGAACCTCTCCCGCGTGAGGAGGGGCGAGACGCTGCTGGACCCCTTCTGCGGGACGGGGGGAATACTCATAGAGGCGGGCCTCGTGGGNGCCGTCCCGCTGGGGGTGGACAGCGACGCCGCCATGGTCGTGGGTGCAACGTGGAATCTCAGATGGGCAGGGGTGAGCGGACGGGTTGAGATAGGCGATGTGTCGCATGCCCCTGATAAATTCGGAAAGGTGGACGCCGTCGCCACGGACCCGCCATACGGGCAGGCGTCCACGCTCAACAGGGAGGAGAGGGACGCGCTTTACATCCGCGCTTTCACGACCATCGCGGACGTCCTCAAAAGGGGAAGGTACGCCGCGATGGTCCTGCCTGATATGAGGTACGTGGAGATGGGCTCCGAGTATCTGGAGTTTCTGGAGGTGCATCCTTACAGGGTGCACCGCAGTCTGACGCGGTACTTCACTGTGTATCGCTCTCTATGAGGGAAAGCAGGCGGTCGGCCACCTCTCTCAGGGCGCGCCCCGCAGGGGTGTCCTTCTTGACGACCGGTACGCCCTCATCGCCCGAGCGCACCACCTCCGGGTCCATGGGCACGGAGCCGAGGAAGGGAACGCCGTACTCCTCTGCGAGTTTCTTCCCGCCGCCCGAGCCGAATATCTCCCCCGCCATGTTCTCAACGACGCCGAGGACGCGGAGGTTCAGCGCCTCGGCGAACTTTATGGCCCTGCGCCCGTCCATGAGGGCCACCTCCTGAGGGGTTATGACGATCACCACGCCCGTCGCCCCCGATATCAGGTGGGCCGCCGAGAGCGCCTCGTCCCCCGTGCCGGGCGGGAGGTCCACGAAGAGGTAATCCAGTTCGCCCCAGTTCGTGTCCCCCAGCATCTGGCGTATGGCGCTGTGCTTAAGCGGTCCGCGCCATATCACCGGTGCGTCCCGGGACGGTAAGAGCGTACCGAGGGAGAGGACGCGCACTCCAAAGGGTGTGGGGAGCGGCTCTATGCCCTTCTCGCTCACCGCGGGCGCTCCGATGGCACCGACCATGGGCGGCACGTTGGGGCCGTGCAGGTCCAGGTCCAGAATCGCCACCCTCCGCCCCATCTCCGCCAGGTGGACGGAGACGTTAACCGCGACAGACGTCTTCCCGACGCCCCCCTTCCCGCTCATTATGAGCACCTTGTGCTTTATGTTCCGCATCCTCTCCGCGAGCATGTCCTCCCCCGGCCTCGGCTCTGCGNTTCCTTTCAACTTCATCACCCGCGGGGCCATGGTTGGCACAGGAATAAACTTTTCTGGACACATATGCTTCACTTTAAACTCATTTGAACAGTCGCAAACATTTTAAGATGAACCGCAGATGCGGCATTATGCCCAGGGTATGCATCGTGATGGGGTCAAAGAGCGACGAGGATGTCGTCAAGAAAGCGGTGAAGGTTCTCAACGAACTGAACATAGATTACGAGGTGCGCGTGGCGAGCGCCCACAGGACGCCCGAGAAGGTCGTGGATATAGCCACGAGGAGCGACGCGGACGTGTTCATCGCCGTGGCGGGGTTGAGCGCCGCGCTCCCGGGGGTCATCGCAGCGCACACCCTCAAACCGGTCATAGGCGTGCCCGTGTCCGGAAAGCTCAACCTGGACTCGCTTCTCTCCATCGTGCAGATGCCGCCCGGTGTTCCCGTGGCGGCCGTCGGGCTGGACAGGGGTGAAAACGCTGCTCTCCTCGCGGCGCGCATCATAGCGCTGAGCGATGATTCCGTGAAGGTCGCGCTTCACGACTACATGGAGAAGATGAAGAAGAAGGTGGAGAGCGACGACGTCGCGGTGAGGGATGCGCTATGAATCTTATAAGGAAAGGAAAGGTGAAGGAGGTCTACGCGCTGGACGGCGAACTCCTCTTCATCTTCACGGACAGCATTTCCGTCTTTGACAAAATCATACCCACGCCCATACCCAGCAAGGGGGAGAGTCTGAACAGGAGCGCCGCATTCTGGTTCAGGAAGGTAGGCGAGATGGGCGTGGCGCATCACTTCCTGGACATGCCATCCCCCAACAAAATGAGGGTGCGGAGGTTCAGCATACTTGAGAGGCCGAAAAGAGACGACAGCAATTACCTCATTCCGCTGGAGTTCATCGTGCGCCACTACGTCGCCGGCTCCCTCTACAGGAAGTTGAAGTCCGGGAAGATAAAGCCCGGGGACATAGGGCTGAAAAACGTGGAGTACGGCGCGCCTCTGCCGGAACCCCTCTTTGACATAACCACGAAGTTCGAGGAGTACGACAGGCCCGTTGACTGGAAGGAGGCCATGGANATAGGGGGGCTGGATAAGCATGAGATTGAGGAGATAAGGGAGATCATACTCCGCGTGGACGAGATGATGCAGAGGGAGGTCGGCAAGCGCGGCCTGATACACGTGGACGGCAAGAAGGAGTTCGCCATGGACGCGGAGAGGAGGCCTGTTCTCGTGGACACCTTCGGCACGGCGGACGAGGACCGCTGGTGGGATAGAGAAAGATACGAGCAGGGCGAGATAGTGGAGCTCAGCAAGGAGTTCGTGAGGAAGTACTACGAGGAGATCGGCTACTACGAAAAGCTCAGGGAGGCGAGGGAGCGCGGCGAGCTGGAGCCGGACATACCGCCCCTGCCGCAGGAGATGGTCCAGCGCGTCTCGTCCCTCTACGTGGAGATGTACGAGAGAATAACGGGTGAGCGGTGGCGGGAGTAGTTAATCCTCCTGCTTCCACCGGTTCTCCTCCCTCTTCTTTCTCTTGAACCATCTCTCGCCGGTGTATATCTCTGCGAGCACCATTCCGCCCTCCTCCTTTTTCTTTTCCTTCTTTATCTTCTCCATAATGGACACCTTCTATTGTTTCTATTACGATGGTATATGTGCTTAAATCTTTCGGCGAAGGTTGCGATTTCCGAAACCAAACGGTTTTAACCACATTCGCTTATACACCCGCCATGTTCTCTAAAAGGGTCAGCGGTCTCCGACTGTCGGGCATACGAAGGATATTTGAGATGGCCGGGAAGGGAGCCATAAACCTAGGGCTCGGGGAGCCGGACTTTCAGCCACCACCCGTGGCAATAGAGGCTATGAAGAAGGCCGCGAACAACGGATTCAACAAGTACGGCTCCACCGCCGGCATAGTGGAGCTGAGGGAGGCCATAGCGGAGAAGTACGCGGAGTACGGCGATTACACCGCGGACAATGTTATAGTAACGATGGGCTCCACCGAGGGGCTCTTCATATCCATGCTCACGCTGGTGGACGACGGTGAGGAAATCCTCTACCCCGACCCGGGCTTCGTCCTCTACAGGTCTCACATCATGCTCGCTGGAGGCATCCCTGTGGATTACGGGCTGCACGGCGACGACTTCAGGATAGATGAGGAGGAGCTGAAGTCAAGGATAACCGAGAGGACGAAGGGNATAATAGTGAACTCGCCCTCCAATCCAACAGGCAGCGTTCTCACGGAGGACGA
>MTNG01000027.1 GCA_002011395.1 Candidatus Aciduliprofundum sp. JdFR-45 | reverse complement strand
CGCCCCGCCGTAGAGGAATAGCAGGCCGACGAGGCCGCTCACGGTGAGGTTTCCGGGTAGCCCCGTGGCCTTCAGCCGCCACTCGTAGAGGAACAGGAGCGCCTCTGCGACCATCACTATGATGAACGCGTGTAAACTTGTGAAGAAGCCGAAGAGCATACCTGCGGAGAAGAGTGCAAGCGCATATATCTCCGCCTCCCCCTTCGTTATTTCCCCCGTGACGAGCGGTCTGTCCGGGTGGTTCACCCTGTCAACCTCAACGTCAAAGTAGTCGTTGAGCACGTTTCCTCCTGCCGCGACGAAGGCCGCCGCTGTGGAGCCGAGCAGGACGCGGAACCACTCCCGCGGAATCTCCTGACCCAGCACGACCACGGCGAGCACCCACACCGCCATCAGCGATATGAGGCAGTTCACGGGCCGCACTATCCTCAGGTACGGGTTCATCCACATCCCCCATTCAATCGCTTCCAGATATACTTTCCCCGGTCACAGCTCTAAGCACCGCTTCCCTCGGCGCATCCGTCTTTATCCCCGTGGGGCAGAAGTGGGTCCTGTGTGCTCTGTAACCCGCATCTCTGAGAGATGAAATCACGTGTCTTATGGGAGGGATATCAACCCCCATGGCCGCTGCGATGGACACGGTGTCGTAGAACCCGAAGATGTTCTCGTTTGCCCAGATATCTCTCAGTTCCCGTATCGTCTCCGCGCTTTCCATGTAGTCCGGCGGGTTGAGGCGATGTACAACTTCCACGTCGTGCAGGTCGCCGGTCCACAGCGGCCCGTAAATCTTTCCCTCCCACTCCATTTCCTTTATACTTTCAACGCATTCATCCGCCTTCGCTGCACCCCTTTCAAGGCGAACGAACACGCGAACGTAGTGGTCGTGGGAGAAGGATAGAAGAGGACGAATACCCATGTCCAGCCGTGCCGCCTCTCTCACCACGGAGGCCAGAAGTATGCGCACGCCCATTTCCCTTGAATATGGCCCCCTGTGGTTTCGGGCGAAATAGCGCCGCAGGCATTTTCTCGCGTAGGTTCCGAAGAGCACGGCGGTGTCGGTGGCGGTGATCCCGAGTATCCCCCCTGCCCTCACGCCCGCCACCGCCGCCGGGAGGTACGGCGCGGGTGAACCGTAGGGGTCTATGTCCACGTAGTCAAACTTCCTCTCGTGGAGCAGCGCATTGACATTCCTTCGGGTTATCTCCACTTCCAGCGCGTTCCTGCGGGCATTCTTCTTTATCCACTCCACGGCCTCGGCACTCCAGTCGTTTATGACGACGGGACACCCGACTTCTCTCGCGATTCTCAGCCCCCGCACGCCGGAGGCACCCATCCCATCCAGACACGTGCCCCTGAAGTTCTGCGATAGGAGAAGTGCGATTGTTATGTCCCTATTGAAGACCATTGCACGGTTGTAAAAAACGCCTCCGCTTTTCGCGGGTCCCTTCTCCCCGGAGATCCGCGGCACCTCAATCTCAACGAGCCCTTCGCGCGCGATCACTCTATCTCCCCTTTTATCATCTTCACAATCTTATAGGGGAGTATGTTCCTGTTCACAGGGGTGATCTCCAGTATGCGCACATCGTCCCTCCTCCGTATCTCCTGCAGCAGGGGATTGCGGGATTTCTTGTGTATCGTCATTATTATGTGCTTTTCGCTGTCAAGCACCTGCCTTATTAGATTGACGAAGACCTTGCTCTCAACTTCCATCTTCCCTATCTCATCTATGACGATCACATCGGCATTCTCCAGCGCCCTTCGGAGGGCATCCGCACCTATGGTGTCCAGCGTCTTCACATCAACTCCGTATTTACCGACCTTCACGCGGGACTCTATGTTCACGTGGGCCATGACCTCCCTGTCCTTCGTCATCCAGTCCATGATGTGGAAGCCCACGCGCCTGTTCCCCTCACGGATCTCCTCCGTGACCACACCTCCCACGGTGTAGCCCTCCTTCTCCAGGAGGTCTATGCACTTTATGAGCGCGGTTGTCTTGCCTGAGCCGGGGAGGCCGCTTATGCCGACCTTGGCCAACGCTCACACCTCCCTTATGGCCTCCACGTACATCAGCGGATACTTCAGGTCTTCCACGTACCTGAGGCGGCACACGGCTTCGCTCTTCCCGTACCGCACCACGAGGCGTACGTCCAGCATCTCCCCGTGCAGCGTGCAGTATTTGTAGATATTCCTCCCCCTCTTTATCATATCGCGGCGTATGTGGACCTTCACATCGGCCACGAAGGGCTGCGCCTTTATGCTGTCCTCTATCGCCCTCTCCACGTCTTCCACATTTTCCGGGTCCATGGGCATGCCCACGAACTGGTGGTACAGCGCGCCGAGTTTTATGCCTGCCTCAAACGCCGCCCTCTCAGAATCGGAGCAGTTGAAATATCCTGCGGCGGGGTCCTTCATGCCCCAGGGTATTGCAATCTTTAAATATTATCTTTTCGAAGTGAGGTAAAAAGAGCGAAACCACGTCACGCATATCAATCTTTATATAACTTGTGCATATACGGGAGAAGAGGTGCGTTTCTCATGTACATCCTCGTGGAGAGCGAGCACGTGATAAGGATTCCCCCGCACCGCCTCGGGGAGAACCTGGATGAGGTAATAGAGAGCCTCGCCTACGAGACCATTGAAGGGAGGGTGGAGAGCTTCCCCCGCGAGCAGGTCCGTGACCCCGCGGAGAGGAAGTACCTCATAGTCATGATCCTCTCGTGGGAGAAGGTGGGCGAGGGCGTGATAATCCACGGCGACGGCGCGGTGTATCAGAAGGTCAGGTACACAGCCCTGGCGTTCCACCCGCGCCTCCATGAGGTGGTGGACGGCAGCGTTGTCTCGGTGCTGAAGTTCGGCGCCTTCGTCCGCTTCGGCCCCCTGGATGGGCTGCTCCACATAAGCCAGATAATGGATGACAGGATAGATGTGGATCTGGACAACCAGAGGTGCATCGGGAAGGACACGAAGCGGGTGCTGAAGAAGGGCGATAAGGTGCGCGCGAGAATAGTGGCGCTCAGCATAAACGACGTGGACCCGCGCAAGAGCAAGATAGGCCTCACCATGAAGCAGCCCGGTCTGGGCAAGTGGGAGTGGCTGAAGGAAACCGGTGGTGGTGCCTCGTGAAAGAGTACGTGGCGTGCAGATCGTGTTCCAGGGTGTACAGCAGGTACGACCTAACCGACGAGAAATGCCCCATATGCGGTGGGGAGCTCACGCAGCACTGGAAGGGATTCGTCTACATAATAAACCACGAGAAGTCGTTGATAGCGCGGAAGATGGATGTGCATGAAAACGGCAGGTTTGCCCTCAGAGTTAGATAGGGACCTCCGGCTCCCCCCTTTTCTCAGGGGCCGGCTCGGCTCGCCCATCACGCCCGTTGTGGACATTCCCACCATGCCCCTTGAGCACCTGAAGGGTGCGTTAATAATTGCTGTAGGGGACGTGGTTGTGGGAAACCTGCTTGAGAGGGGCATTGTGCCGCACGTTGCCGTGGTGGATGGAAAAACGAGGAGAAGCGAGCAATTCCATGTGGAATGGCGGTGGAAACGCCTCCGCGTCTCCAACCCGCCCGGAACCATAACCCGTGCCCTCTCCACGGCAATTCTGGAGGCGCTGAAATCCGACGGCCCCGTTCTCATAGAGGTTGAGGGCGAGGAGGATCTAGCGGCGATCCCCGCCATATACCTCGCGCCGGATGGCGCTATCGTTATATATGGGATACCCGATAGGGGTGCTGCCCTGGTGAACGTGGACAGCGAGATAAAGGGTCTGGTGAAGGAGGTCCTTGACCAGATGGAGGTGCTGACCGATGGAGTTGGAGATAATCAACAGGCGTGACAACCGGCTCTTCAAGCGCGTTGAGGTGACCTTCAGGGTGAAGCATCCTAAGGGTGCGACGCCCACGCGCAACGATGTGCGCAACCTCATAGCCGGAAACATGGGCGTCGAGGTGAAGAGGGTAATCATAGATCACATGAAGAGCGAGTTCGGTATGCCCGTCACGAAGGGATACGCGAAGATATACGATACAGTTGAGGATGCAAAGGCGATTGAGCCGGATTACATTCTCATAAGGAATGGCCTCCTTGAGAGGAAGACGGAGGGTGATTGACTTGGCGGAGAAGAGGGAACTTTACGAGGTACAGGGCGACAAGGTGAACCGCAAGAGGCGGTTCTGCCCCAAGTGTGGCCCCGGCGTGTTTCTGGCGGACCACGGGAACAGGTATTCCTGCGGGAAGTGCGGTTATACGGAGTTCAAGGTCCGCAAGTAACGGGCTCGTGGTGTAGCATGGATAGCACAGGGGCCTCCGGAGCCCCTGACCCGGGTTCGAATCCCGGCGAGCCCGCCAAAAGGAGGTGTTTATGATGTCCGTGGTGCTGAAGTTCTTCGGTGAAGAACGCGAGATGGTCGTTGAGGGGGGCAGGGTGGACGAGATTCTTCGGAAGGCCGGCCTGTCTGTGGACGCCTACATAGTCACGAAGGATGGAAAACCCGTTCCGGAGGACGAGGTGATTGAGAACGGCGAACTCCTCCTCTATCCCGTGTTCTCGGGCGGCTGAACGGTGAAGCGGAGCAGGGCCGCAACGCCGCCCAGATTCTGGAGAATGCGCCCTCCCTCGTGCCCCGTGCTTATTATGTGCACCTTCCCCCCCGCGCTCTCCACGGCGCGCATGATATCCAGCACCTCTCCCTCCCTGTAGACCCTGTCGGAGACGAGGAGCGTCTCAACGGCCCCCATCTCCGCACACCTTCTGACCTCGTCCAGCCCGTAGGCCACGGGGCCGTTTCTCTTGATCTCGGTGAGCACTCTCTCCACGAGGGCATTCTCCACGCACGCCCGCTGCTCCTTCAAGACCTTCTCCAGCGCCCCGCTTTTTATGACCTCGTACACCCCGCGCATGCCCGCGTAGGAGCTCTGGGCGAGCACGTGGGGTATGCCCTTTGTCTTCAAAAGCGATGAAAATCTCTCCTTCACGAAGCCGGGACCACACACGATGACCGGCATACCCTCGCTCCATACACCCCGCAGCGCCTCGCAGACCTCGCGCAGGAAATCCGCCTCGTCGTCGCTGCCTTCGTAGTCCTTCCCGGTCTTGGCCCTGCGAACGGTCACGGCCTCCTGCACCCCCGAACTCCGCAGCAGCGCCACGGTCCCGATTTCATCGTCTATGGAGACGATGGCCACCATGGGCCGTNGCGTCTCCTCCTCGGCCCTTCTCAGCTCCTCCATATCGCTGCGGGACCACCGCTCCTTGAGGATTGATATCTCATCCCCAGGGCTGACGTTGATGGAGTGGTGTCTCCCGACCACGTCCTCCGGGCCGTGCTCCACGATGCCCATTATCCGCAGCCGGTCCGAGAACTCCTGGAACTCCGTCTTTTTGACCCTCACGCCCACGCGTATGGTTATGCGCCTGGCCTTGCCCCCCGTTTCATCCTCCTCCTCCTTCCACCGCGAGTAGCCGAAGACGAGGTCGCCCGGTCTCACGACGTTGTAAAGGTACCAGAGGTCATCCACGCTGTCCACGTGTATCTTAACCTCACCTGTCTTCCGGTTGAAATGGAGTATCCTCATCCGCTCACCCGAAAATCCTGTCTATGAGCCACGCCGGGTCAAAGGGTATGAGGTCCTCGTAACCCTGCCCCACGCCCAGCCACAGCACGGGTTTCCCTATGGCGTGAGATATGCTTATGGCCGCACCGCCCTTCGCGTCTGCGTCCACCTTTGTAAGTATGATCCCGTCCACCCCGACGGCCTCGTCAAAAGCCCTCGCCTGCTCCACGGCGTCGTTCCCCGCGAGGGCGTCGCCCACGAATATGACTAGGTGTGGCTTCGCAACCCTCTTTATCTTCTTCATCTCGTCCATCAGGTTGCGGTTCGTCTGTATCCTCCCTGCGGTGTCTATGAGCACCACATCTCTCTTCCGCGCCTTCGCGTGCTCTATGGCATCGTAGGCCACCGCCGCGGGGTCGCCTCCGGGGCTGTGCTTGATGACCTTCACCCCGAGGCGGTTGGCATGCTCCGTTATCTGCTCTATCGCCCCCGCCCTGAAGGTGTCCGATGCGGATAGGACCACGGAGTATCCGCGTTTCTGGAGCATGTGGGCCACCTTCGCGATGGCCGTCGTCTTGCCCGTGCCGTTTATGCCGACGAACATTATGACCACGGGTTTCTCTGCGGTTTTCATAAACTCCCAGAAGTCAAAGGTCCGGGATGGGCTGAGGACATCCATCAGCGCCTCCTTGAGAGCGCTCATCACCGCGTCCTCTACACTCACACCCCTCTTCACCCTCTTCCCGAGGAGCCGTTCCCTCACCTTCGCCTTGAGTTCTTCCACAACTTCGTAGGCCACATCTGCCTCCAGAAGCGCCATCTCCAGGTCCCATAGGAATTCGTCGAGCCGGCTCTCCTTTATCCTCTTTCCCAGCCCCTCCGAGAAGTAGTCCTCACCTAGGTCCTCCTTCGCCTTCTTCCGCAGGGATGCGAGTTTCTCGCGGATGAAGTTAAACATTTCCCCCCGCCTTCTCCTGGAGTGTTCTGTACTCCCGCTCCACGGCGGAGGCGATCTGCATGTACCTCTCGTGGAGCGCCTTCATCTGCTCCTGGAGGTTGTTGATGGTCTCGTCTATGGTCGCTATCCTCTCCTCCACCTTCTTTATGGCCTCCTCTATGGGGAGTTCCACGCTCACGCCGCTGCCGAT
>MTNG01000061.1 GCA_002011395.1 Candidatus Aciduliprofundum sp. JdFR-45 | reverse complement strand
AGCCGCGGATACGGGATTTCAGGTACAACTCATACTTGACCAGACCACGGACCTGGACTGGCAGGTGGCGAACATAATGATCACCCGCATCGTGGCCTACGAAGCCGCGAGCCCCTTCATACTTCTCTTTCCCCTCATATTCTCAACGCCCGTCATAGTCCTAGGTGTTTACCTCTCCATGGTTGGCATAGACATAGAGATCTTTGAGAGGAGACGCGAACTCGGCGTAATGGAGGTCAGAGGTGCAACGAGGCGCGACGTTCTCCGCATGCTTCTGGCGGAGATGCTCCTCTATGGGGTGGTCGGCGGCATCGCGGGCCTTCTCCTGGGTGTTCTGAGCGGGTATTACAGCACGGTCGTTCTCATGGGGCAGAGGTATTTCTTCTATTCCCTTGACCCCTACATGTTCATAGCGTCCATCGTCATCTCGGTGATTTTCCTCCTGATTGCCTTCAGGAAGCCGTGGAGCGCCGTGTCCTCTCTCCCCCTCGTGAACCTGCTGAGCAGATACGAGGAGGGAATGGAGAGGGCTGTCTACCGCTCAACGAAGGATATAATCATATCCGCGCTTCTGTGGGCGTATCTTATAGGCGGGTGGTACGTGGTCTCCGAGGGGCTGCGGGGCGGAGCGGGTGTGCTTCTCCTGCTTGTTTTCGTGGTGTTCATCACGCTCATCCCCATGCTCCCGGTCATACTCTTCCTGCTCCCGCTCACCACGTCCCGCGCGCTCGTGATGGGCACCACGAAGATATACGGAGCCATAGCCCGCGCCCTGGCGCGCCTCGGGGGAAGCATAGGGGACATCGTCGCCTACGGTGTCAAGAGGGCGCCCAGAAGAACTGCGTCCCTCACCTACATACTCGCCTTTGTCCTCACCCTCGGCCTTCTGCTCTCCTCCTTCACGGACAGCATGGAGAGGATGAGCGAACTGAACGACATAGCGGAGTGCGGTGGAGATGTGAAGGCGTACGTTGGGTCTCTGGACAACGCTACCTACGCATCATTCATTTCATGGATGCAGGTGAACGCCACTTCCATGTGCATAGTGGATGCGGGTTATGCTACAGCCGGTTACACCCCCGTGATGCTGTATGCGGTTGATGCGGGAGACTACGTCAAGACGGTCTATGACCTGGACGCCTTCCGCTACGAGGGCGAATTTCTGACGGGCGCTCCAAACGAGGTCGTGCTGACAAGGGCCGTGGCCCGTGAGATGGGTGTGAGCGTGGGCAGTTACATCTACGTGGTACGCGGCGATGATATGCACAGGATGAAGGTCGTTGGGATATACTCCACGTTCCCCGGAATACGCAACAGCGGCGCTGCCGTGGTACCCTCCGGCGTCTTCTCCGGTCTGGGGAGGGAATACGTCCTGGCCAGGGTGCAGGGCAACCCCGCGGACATGGCGGAATACGCATCCGCTGCTTACGGCGTGCACATGGAGTACAGGGGGATGGGCGATGAGGAGGGCGACACCTTCGCGAGCGTCTTCAAGGCGTTTCTCAGGACGCTCATAATGCACCTCGTGATCATAGGCACGGTGGCCATACTTGTGATACACTATTCCCTCCTCATAAGGAGGAGGGGTGAGTTCGCCCTCTTCATGGTCAGGGGCGGATCCCGCAGAGACGTGGCGAAGATCATAGTGATGGAGGCGGCCGTGGTGGTCATCCTCTCCCTCATGGTGGGCCTCGTGACGGGGCTTGGAATATCCTACGTGCTCCTGAACATATTCGCCACGCTGGGCGACAGCCCCGCTCCATTCTGCCTCGGCGAGATGTCCCTCTGGACGCTCTCCGTCGCACTGCCCGGGTTCATGCTGGCATCCGCCGCGCTGGGCATGCTATTCTCCCGGACCGACGTGGCGTCCGTTCTGAGGGCCATGGGAGGTGATATGTGATGGTTGAAGTGCGCGTTGAGAACCTCATAAAGATTTACAAACAGAGGAACATAGAGGTCATAGCGATAAGGGACGTGACGCTCTCCATAGGGAGCGGAGAGTTCGTGGCCCTCGTGGGGCCATCCGGAAGCGGGAAGACGACGTTCCTTCACCTGATCGGCGGCATAGACAGGCCCACGGGCGGAAAGGTCATAGTGGACGGCGAGAACATAGCGATGTACAGCGATGCCCGGCTGACGGAGTACAGGAGGAGCAAGGTGGGGTTCATATTCCAGTTCTTCAACCTCCTCCCCATGCTGACGGCGCTGGAAAACGTCATGCTCCCGATGCAGTTGAGGGGCATGCCCCGCGAGGAGAGGAGGAGGCGGGCTGAGGGTCTGCTGAAAATGCTCGGGATGGAGCACAGGGCGAACCACTACCCGGATGAGCTGAGCGGAGGGGAGCAGCAGAGGGTCGCCATAGCGGCCGCGCTGGCGAACGACCCCCCGCTAATACTCGCAGACGAGCCCACGGGCGAACTGGACACCGAGACGGGGATGAAGATCATAGAGTTGCTCAGGGGCCTGAAGGATAAGGGGAAAACGGTGATAGTAGCCACCCACGACCTGAGGATAACGGAGGTCGCTGACCGGGTGCTCAGGATTGAGGATGGGAAGATACACGAGGAGGGATAACTCTCTCCGGCCTGCGAAATCCATGCCCACATATTTCCCACGATGTCCGCAACCCGCGCAATTTTTATATACAACCGCTCCACATCATACCCGGATGGCACGGAGCGTGGCGGAAGCGCTGGCGGAGAAGCAGCGCGAGATCAGCGTGGCGGAGTTCTTCCAGAAGAACAGACAGATACTCGGATTTGATTCCCTCACGAAGAGCATGGTCGTGGCCGTGAAGGAGGGCGTGGACAACGCCCTGGATGCGTGCGAGGACGCCGGCATACTGCCGGAGGTGAGCGTTGAAATCAGGCAGGAGGGAAAGGACGAGTACCTCGTGGTGATAGAGGACAACGGGCCGGGTATTGTAAGACGAAATATACCCCGCGTGTTTGGCAAACTCCTCTACGGCTCCAGGTTCCACGCCGTGAGGCAGAGCAGGGGTCAGCAGGGCATAGGGATATCCGCCGTTGTGCTCTACGGCCAGCTCACCACGGGCAGGCCCGCCCGCGTGATCTCAAAGGTGGCGGAGGAGGAGGTGGCGTACGAACTGGACCTCACGGTGGACACCAAGACGAACGAGCCCCACGTTCTGAAGGAGAAGCCCGTGATCTGGGAGAAGCCGCACGGAACGCGGGTGGAGGTCTGCATAAGGGCCAGGTACCAGCGCGGGCGGCAGAGCGTTTACGAGTACCTCCAGAACACCGCCATAGTCAACCCCCACGCGCGCATATCCCTCATCGAACCCGACGGGAGGAGGGTGGTGTTTGAGAGGGCCACGGAGAAGATGCCCCCGCCCCCCGTGGAGATCAAGCCGCATCCCCACGGCATAGAGCTGGGGGAGCTCATGAGCCTCGCGCGCGATACGAAGGCGTATCGGCTGACGTCCTTCCTCTCGGGCGAGTTCAGCAGGGTCAGCCCGTCGCTGGCGTCGCGGATATGCGACGTCGCCTCGCTGGACCCCTATCTGCGCCCCGCCGACATGACGGTTATGCAGGCGAAGCGCCTGATAGACGCCTTCGGAAGGGTTAAGATAATGGCCCCCCCGACGGACTGCCTCTCCCCCATCGGGGCGCAGTTGATAAAGAAGGGGCTGAAGAACGTTCTGGGCGGGCTGAGACCCGGCTTCTACGCCCAGCCGGTGACGCGTGAACCGTCTGTCTACAGGGGCAACCCCTTCGTGGTGGAGGTCGGCATGGTCTACGGCGGGGACCTGCCGAAGGACCAGCCCGTGAGGATACTCCGCTTCGCGAACCGCGTACCGCTCCTCTACCAGCAGGGGGCGTGCGCCATAACTAAGGCCGTGGCGAACATAGACTGGCGCAGGTACGGGCTGGAGCAGAGGGGCGGAAGCGGCATCCCCATCGGGCCCGCGATAATTCTCGTGCACGTCGCCTCCACGCGCATCCCCTTCACATCCGAGGCGAAGGAGGCGATTGCAGATGTTCCGGAAATCAGGAGGGAGATAGAGCTCGCCCTGAAGGACGTGGCCCGGCAGATACGCATGTACGTGGCGAAGAAGAAGAGGAAGAGCAAGGTGAGCGAGAAGTTCTTCATCGTCCAGAAGGTGATACCCGAGATAGCGAGGAAGGCGGCGGAGATCGTCGGAAAGCCCGTGCCCCCTCTGGAGCCCGTTCTCTCCAAGGTGATGAACGTCGTGTGGGTTGAGGAGAAAGTGGAGCGCGGAAAGGGCGATTTCAGCGTGAATGTGAGGGTTGCAAATCTCACGACCGCGCCGAGGTCGTTCCGCCTCTACGCGGATGTCCCCGCAGGCCGCGTGATGAGGGAGTCCGTCTCACCGCCGGGCGAGGTGAGCGAGGACGAGGTCATAAAATGGGACCTCCCCGAGATTCCCCCCGCGGGCGAACTCACGCTGGCCTTCCGCGTGGAGGATGTGAAGGGCGGCTACGGTGAGACCACTTTCTACGTTGAGGGCATAAACCCCGCCATGGTCATAGGGGCCGAGCCCCTGCCGGGCGACTGGGGCATAAAGGACCTGGAGGTGCTGGAGTCCGAGGAGGAGGTGGAGGAATGAGCGACGTGCTGAAGAAGTTCATGGAGATAGCGGAGGAGATATACGGGCAGATTGAGAGGGGTGAGATACCCCGCATGCAGATCCCCTCGCGCACCAAGTACAACATAGAGTTCTCGCAGGAGCACAGCGTGTGGAAGTACGGCGCGAGGTACGCGGTGAGGAGCGCGAAGAAGCTCAGCGGGGCGTACATGATCCTCCGCACGCTCTACGTCATGGAGTTTATCAAGGAGATGGTGGAGAAGGGCAAGTCGTCCACCCTGAGAGAACTCTACTACATCTCCGAGGGCTGGGGGCTGGCGAAGTTCGGCAGCCAGGACGAGAGCAACCGGCTCGCTGAGGACCTGGAGATAATCACGGGGCACCTCCGGGAGGACTTCCACCTGCGCCCCGAGGAGGACGGGGCGAGCGTCATAGGCAACATAACGATTGAGGAGGTGAACAGAAAGGGTGTGCCGAAGTGCATAAACTGCCGCGACGACGTGGGCGACAGCGGTTACAGCATACCCTACAACGTTGAGAAGGAGAAGGTGCGCTTCGTGGACGTGGACGCGGACTTCGTCATAGCCATAGAGACGGGCGGTATGTTTGACCGCCTGGTGGAGAACGCCTTCGACGAGAAGGCGAGGGCCATACTTGTGCATCTCAAGGGGCAGCCGGCCCGGAGCACGCGTCGGTTCATAAAGCGTCTGAACGAGGAACTCGGCCTGCCGGTGGTGGTCTTCACCGACGGCGACCCGTGGTCCTTCCGCATATTCGCCTCCATCGCCTACGGGGCGATAAAGACGGCGCACATCTCCGAGTACCTCGCCACGCCCACCGCCGAGTTTGTGGGCATAACCGCGAGCGACATTCTCAACTACGAGCTGCCCACGGACAAGCTGACAGACCGTGATATTGAGGCGCTGAAGGCGGAGCTCACGGACCCGCGGTTCAACACGCCCTTCTGGCGCTCCGAGATAGAGTTGATGCTTGAGATAAAGAAGAAGGCGGAGCAGCAGGCCCTCGCGAAGTACGGTCTGGACTACGTGACAGAGGTGTACCTCCCTGAGAAGCTCACGGAGCTCGGGGTCATGAGATGATTCAGGGAAGCGATGCGGCTCTTATATCCCTCACAGTCCCCAGATGAAAGACCCCGAGTTCCTCGGAGATGGGGTAGGCATCCATGCTCTCCACGCCCACCCTGCGGAGCACCGGCGAGAGTATCTCGCCGTAAACTATGTCGCTCCCGGACGAGTAGAAGCTCATGGAGGGCAGGACGACGATGCGCGAGGGCAGATGCAGATACGCTGGCAGTTTGATGCTGCCCCCCACGTGATCCCTGAGGGCCACGGATGGGTGCTCATGGCCCATGACGAGGAGCCCATCCCACTCCACCGTTTTGTGTCCGTGGGCGAAGGTTATTCCCCCCTCCTCGTACTCCGTGAGAAGGTCAATGCCGTGCCGCGAGAGTATCGTCTTCAGAAAGTTGTCGTGGTTGCCCCTTATCACCAAGATCTCCATATGGCCGTATCTCTCCAGAAACTCCTCCACGTCCCTCCACTCGCCCCTGACGTTGCGGGAGAATTCGTGCTTCAGGTCGCCCACCACTATGAGTTTGCGTGGGGAGTAACGCGAGATGCAGGCGTCCAGCAGGCGGAATATATGCTCCCTCTGCATCTTCGGGAGGAAGAGCCCCTTATCCGCCATGGCATCCTCAAAGCCCAGGTGGAGGTCCGCCACGACCACCGCGGATAGATTCTCCACGTAGAGGGCGAAGTACTCCGTGGCGAGGATGCCTCTCTCCACCTCAATCTCCCGCATCCGGACCTGCTATGGGAAAAGGTAAATATTAGGGTTCCCCTAATCTCCACAGTATGCTTCTCCGCGATGCCGGGGAAAGAGAGGCCATAGAGGCCGTGTGGCGACGGCTGGGACGCGAATCGCTCAGCGACGATGCTCACTACTGGCGCATGGGGGACCGCTATGCCCTCCTGACGACGGATGTCATCTACGGGCGCACGCACATCCCGGGGGGCGTGGATTACGCGACGGCCGGGCGCTTCTTCGCCGCCATAAACCTCAGCGACATAGCCGCCATGGGCGGCATCCCGCGCACCTTCCTGCTCGCCCTCAGCGTTTCCCCCGAAACACCCGTGGAGCACGTGGAGGAGTTTGAGGCGGGGCTCGTGGAGGTTCTGGATG
>MTNG01000108.1 GCA_002011395.1 Candidatus Aciduliprofundum sp. JdFR-45 | reverse complement strand
CAGCCCCTCGCCCGTCACCGCCGACACCAAGAGAGGGCGGGATGTGATGGAAAGGTACGACAGAAACTCCCTCATGCTCAATGCAAACCCGCCGGTAAAGTTGCCCCTTGCCCTGGCGGCCTCTTCAAACCCCTCGGGGCTGCAGAGGGTCAGGATGTGCTCCCTATCCTCCGGCGCGAGCAGATCCGACTTCGTGAATACCACGATGCCAGCGGTCTCCAGCCGCATCTCCACGAAGAGCGTGAGGGCGAAGGCTGCCAGAAAGCCCTCAAACGTGCGACACATGCTGGCATCCACCACGTGAAGCAGAACGTTGGCGCCGCATCTGGCCGTGTGCTCCATAATTCTCCTGGCCGCGTCGCCGTGCAGGAACACCTCCAGCTGGCCGGGGGTGTCGATGACCTTAAAATCCCCTAGGGCGCAGATCTCATCCGCTATCCGTGAGAAGGAGGATGATATGACTTCCATGGAGCGCAGCAGAGCACCGTTTATCCCCAGGTCGTACTGTTTCATAATGTCCTCGGTTCTCACGTGCGCACGGACATCAAAATCCGCCCCCTCCTGAGGGGTGGCCGGGTCCAGATTCACATAGGGACAGGAGAGGTGCGATGAGAGGCGGCGCGAAAGCGTGGTTTTCCCCGCTCCGGCGCCCCCCACCACGTATATGTTCACTTATCGCACACCCCGCTTGGGCACGCCTCGTCAAACGTCGCGTCCAGTTTGAGGTAGAGGTCTATGGTGACCTGCTTCTCCTCCCTCTCCTTCTTCTCCAGTATCTCCTTTATCTTCTCCTCGCTCATGCCCGTGTGTATCACCTGCTCCACCTTGCTCTTGTCCCTGTACACCGTGACGCCCTTGCACCCGTACTTCCACGCCAGCAGGTACACCTTTTCAATGTCCCCCGGTGTGGCCGTGGATACGAGGTTCACCGTCTTGCTCACCGCGTTGTCCGTGTGCTTCTGGAAGGCGGCCTGCATGGCTATGTGCCACTCGGGGGCTATCTCATGGGCCGTCTTGAACAGCGCCTTCACGTGCTCCGGCACTCCATCAACGTGGGCCAGATTTCCCGTCTTGGCGACCTCCCACATCAGTTTCTCGCTGTAGAATCCCTCCCTCTTGGCCACCTCCTCAAAGAGCGGGTTTATCTCCAGCAACTCCTGTCCGTCCAGCACACGGCGTATGAACGCCACGGCGAAGAGCGGCTCTATGCTGCTGCTGGTGCCGGCGATGATGGAGATTGTCCCCGTGGGGGCGATGGTCGTGGTGGTGGCGTTCCTCATCTTCACGCCCATGCTGTGCCACACGCTCCCCTCCCAGGCGGGGAACACGCCCCTCTTCTCTGCCAGTTTCTGGCTGGCCCTGTGGCTCTCGTCGTTTATGAACTTCATGACGCGCTCCGCGAGTTCCAGCGCCTCCTCCGAGTCGTAGGGTATCCCGAGTTTGATTAGCATCTCGGCCCAGCCCATGACGCCCAGCCCTATCTTCCTGTTCATCCTTGTCATCCTCTCAATCTGGGGCAGGGGGAAGTTGTTCGCATCTATCACGTTGTCCAGGAAGTGCACGGCCCTGTGCACAACCCTTCTGAGAGAGTCCCAGTCAACCTCGCCGTTGACGACGAAGCGGGAAAGGTTTATTGAGCCGAGATTGCACGACTCGTAGGGCAGAAGCGGCTGCTCCCCGCATGGGTTCGTGCTCTCTATCTCCCCCAGGTGCGGCGTGGGGTTGTGCCTGTTGATCTCGTCTATGAATATCACGCCGGGATCGCCCGTCTTCCATGCCTGGGCTATTATGGTGTCCCACACGCGGCGGGCCTTCTCCCTCGCCACCACCTCCCCGTTCCTCGGGTTGATCAGTTCGTATTCATCGTCGTTCATAACGGCCTCCATGAAGCGGTCCGTCACCGCCACGCTTATGTTGAAGTTGCTCAGAACGCGGTTCTCCGAGTCCTTGGAGGTTATGAACTCCATGATATCCGGGTGGTCCACCCGCAGTATGCCCATGTTCGCGCCCCGCCTCTTGCCCCCCTGCTTTATCACGTCCGTTGCCACGTCGAATATTCTCATGAAGCTGAGGGGACCGGAGGCCACGCCCTTCGTGCTGCCCACGATGTCACCCTTGGGACGGAGACGGGAGAAGGAGAAGCCCGTTCCGCCTCCACTCTTGTGAATGAGCGCGGCGTACTTGACCGCATCGAATATCGCCTCCAGGTCGTCCTCTATGGGCAGGACGAAGCACGCCGACAACTGCCCCAGCTTCGTTGAGGCGTTCATCAGGGTGGGGGAGTTGGGGAGGAAAAGGCGATTCACCATCATATCGTAGAACTCCCTCGCCACCTCCTCTATCTCATCCCACCTGTCGTCCAGAAGGCGGAGAACCTCATCAAAGCTTACCCTCATGTGCCCCTCGCGGCTCATTATGCTGTACGTCCTCTTGAGCATCACCATGTCCCAGTACGTCAGGTCCGCCCTGCTCGGCTGGTAAACCGCGGTGGCCTCGCGCAGTTTCTGCCTGCCCGTGACGTCGTACACCTCTTCGTGGTAGAATATGTCCACCAGAGCGATGTACTTCGCGACGCGCCAGAACATCTGCCTGGGAGTCTCCACAACGTTGCCCATCTCGTCCTTCAGCAGGTAGCGGCTCTCCAGCACCTTTATGGCGTTCACGGACAACTTCAGATCGTCCCTGACGCCGTACATCTGCTTTATCTCGCGTATCTTCTTCCTCTCCTCCCTGTAGACGATGTAGGCCCTGGCCGTCTTGCGGTATCCGGCGTCCCAGAGNGTNTGNTCCACTATGTCCTGAATGTCCTCCACCGTGGGGATGCTCTCCCTGAACCTCTCCTCAAGTTCCCTCTCCACCCGGAGGGCGAGTTCCTCCGCGACACTCTCGGGATTTTCCACCTCCTTCGTCTCGCGCAGCGCGCTGAGTATCGCCCTCACGATCTTGGAGCGGTCGTAGAGTACCTTCTCTCCACTTCTCTTTATAACAACGTTGACCATAACCCTCGCCAGACACCATAACACGCGGCACCTATTTTAACGTTTTTTTACCATTTTCTTGCGCAAAACCTTTATTTCCAGTGAAAAGAAAACACGTTTCTGACGAGTTTTAATTGCATTCACCAAGGGGAGGGTGTGCGCAAAGTAAGGGTTAAAATAGGGACAAAGTTTAAAATCACCAGTGCGCATGGCATGGATATGCGGGGCATGGACCGTCTTAGAATAGGCACCGCGGGGATCCCCATCAGCACTCCGGGGAGGGGAACGCTTGAAGGCGTGTACCACGTCAGGCGACTCGGTCTGGATGCCATGGAGATGGAGTTCGTGAGGGGCGTGAGGATGAAGAGGGAGATGGCCGAGAACGTCGGAAGGGCGGCGCGCGAGGTTGATGTTGTGCTCACCGCCCACGGCCCCTACTTCATAAACCTGACCTCGGAGGACCCGAAGAAAAGAGAGGCAAGCGTGGACAGGATACTCAGCACGGCAAGGGTGGCGTGGTACGCTGGCGGGTACTCCATAACCTTCCACGCGGCCTACTACGGTAAGATGGACCATGGGGAAGTGTACAGGATCGTAAGGGATGCACTTCAGAACATCGTGAGCACTCTGAAAGACGAGGGTATATCCATATGGGTCAGGCCCGAACTCACGGGGAAGGCCACGCAGTTCGGCGATCTGGACGAACTCCTCCGTCTCTCTCAGGAAGTAGATATGGTGCTCCCCTGCATGGACTTTGCCCACCTGCATGCGCGTTCCGGAGGCAGATACAACACACCGGAGGAGTGGAGAGAGGTCCTCACAAAGATGGAGGATGTCCTGGGACGTGAGGCGCTGGACAACATGCACATACACTTCTCGGGAATTGAATACAGCGGGAAGGGAGAAAGGAAGCATCTGAACCTGGGGGACTCCGACCTCAACTACAGGGACATGGTGGAGGTGTGGAGGGAGTTCAACCTGAAAGGTGTCGCTATCTCAGAGAGTCCCAACATAGAGGGGGATGCCATTCTCATAAAAGCGCTTCTTGAGGGGCGCACGCTATAATTATTTAATAAATTTTTGGGTAAATACCAAAAATCTCTAAAAATGACTTCACCCCATGAATTTTGAGGGAATTCTTTATATAGTATAAACTTCCTAATATAATGGGAAGATGGGAGAAAAAGGCATCATAGACATAGTGAAGGTGTCCACTCCCGGCAGAGAGGGTTATTACAGGATCACGCTCAAAAAGAGCGTGGTGCGCCGTCTCAACGTCCGGGCAGGGGATATAGTCGCCTTCTACAGGTGCCCCGAGGGAGGGGTCAGGATAGAGGTTATAAAACTATCGTCTCAGAAAAGTGAAGAATAATCTCAAAAATGTGTAGAAACTTTATATCCACCGGCCCCGCTGTTTTCACCGATGCTGGAGGAGGTCCTATCCAAGATTCCAGATGTGGAGCCGGAGGCGATAGAGCGGCTCCGCGCCCATTTTGACGGTGTAGAGGACCTCCTCCGCAGCCGCGATTATGAGGTTGCGATGGTTTCAGGCCTCCCCCTGGCCAGGGCGAAGGAGATCATGGAGTTCCTTCGCGCCCACGACCCCACGAAGGTGGCGGAGGGGGAGGTCCACAGATGCGATAAGTGCGGGAAACTCGTCCTCAACGCCCACATGTGCGATTCCTGCAAGAAGGGACTCTGTCCCAGATGCGGTTCTTACATGGATGACTTAGATGAGTGCCCCGTGTGCGGGTGGAAAGTGAGCAGAGGAAGGAGCATAGCAGCGGACTTCAGAATGAGGTGGGGCTCTGAAGGAGACCGCCTGCAGGAGCTTCTGGAGAGGTACACCGCCCTGCTTGAAAAATATCCCGATGACCCGCGCCTCTGGGAAGTGAGAGGCGAGATACTGGAGAAAATGGGGCGGGATGAGGAAGCCCAGGAGGCTTTCAAAAGGGCATACGACCTGTACGTTGAGAAAGAGGGGCGGGCTCCCACGAGCATAATAACGCGTCTGGGTGCAGCCGACGGGCTCGTTGATGCCTTCCGCAGGTATTCCGCCCTGGCGGAGAGCGAAAAGACCAATCCGAAGCTGTGGGAGGTGGCAGCGGACCTGGCCGCCAGAATAGGGGACAGGGATTACGAGGCCTTTGCCCGCGAACGGGCGAGGATTTACGGCGACCGCTGGATAGAAGGAACAGCGCCCGGCCTAAAGGGAGCGAAAAGGGGATTTGTCAACGGGAGGCAGTCCCGCGGGTTCACAAACGGGAGGGTGAATGGGCACGTAAACGGCCATGTGAACGGACGTGTAAATGGAATGGTGAACGGTGCCATAAACGGCGTGGTGAGCAGGATAGTCAAGGAGGGGCTCATCAACGGGAACGGCCTGGTGAACGGCAACACCATAGCGAGGAAGATAAAACCACCGCGGAGACCGCGGTGGCAGAGGATGGTCGTCGCATCCGCCCTGCTTCTCATCATACTCCTGTCGCCGCTCCTCCTTTACACGTTTTTCGTTCCGTACGTTCAGGTGGGTGTGGACGGCTCGTTTGAGGAGTGGAAAAACGTGCCCGCAATCTGGGATACCAGGGGAGACGTGGCACCTGATTACATAGACATCGTTGAATACCGGATAATAGGGATGGGAGAGAGTTCGTACATTTACATGCACACGGCGGGTGCGCTCTTCAACCGGTCATCTGGAATTTATGTGTTCATAGATGCGGACGGGCGACCTGATACGGGATATCCTGCAGCGAGCCTCGGTGCGGACTACATGGTTGAGGTCTACGGCTGGGATGACCACGTGGTCAGGAGCGGGTTCTACACGTACAACGCCACCGCACGCGGTGCCTGGAACGGCTTCGGCAGGGTTAGCGGGCTGCCCGTAGCCGTTGACGGCGACAGACTGGAAATGATGATTCCCGTGAACGTCAGCGGGGGAAAACTGGCCATAATGACCACGGATTACAGGGGCGATGTGGATACAGGCGACCTGAAGTTCGCACCCGCCCGTGAACTGCTCGGATTCCGCGTGGCGGATGCAAACAACATAGCACCCGTGGACATCTGGACGCCTCTGGTCACAGTGGACTACTTCACGCTGGGAAGATGCAGCGTCCGATGGATAAACTTCGCGTTTGAAGGCACCGCCCTCCCCATGGACCTATCGTTCCGCCTCATATACAGGGGTGAGAATATATCCTATGCGATACCCGACCATGATGGATCTGTCAATTTCACCTTTAACACGCCCATACCCCTCACAGGCAACGGCACGCTCTCCGTGGAGATTTTGCCGCGGGGGACCACATCTCTGGGCAGGACCGTAAGTTTGCTACCCGTGAGTGCGGGAACCGGTGCCCTTCTGACGGTCTGGGACGAAAGGGAGGACAGAGCGTATGTGGGCTATGCACCATCGGATGTGCTGATAGATGGCGGTTTTCAGGACTGGAGCGGCGTCGTCGGCGACCCCGTCGGCGACGTTCTGGACGCGGCAGGATCTGCGGCAGACGCATCTTACACCACGATAGACCTCACAGGATATGCCGTGCAGCGTACACCGCGCGACACGAAGTTCCTCATATCCACGTACGGCCGAATAATGGGTGGGATGGATGTCCCCGTGGTGAGGAACAAGACGCTCGTGGACAGCGATAGGGACACCATCCCGGACTACCTGGACCCGCACCCGCACGACTTTGACAACGACGGCGTGCCGGACGAGAATGAGTGGGTGGTGGTGGACAACGCGTCCCACCCCGACGTGGACGGCGACGGCGTCCCCGACTATCCGGACGGCGACGATTACTGGCTGAACACGACCATTCCCAACGCCACGGAGTACGGCGAGTGGGCGGGGAGACCCATATCCGTTTACATAGGGCCCGTGA
>MTNG01000141.1 GCA_002011395.1 Candidatus Aciduliprofundum sp. JdFR-45 | reverse complement strand
TGACCGCGCGCTTCAACCCCTCCTCATCGCCCACCTCCACGAAGAGGGGACGTGCACCGGCGAACGTGACGGCGGGAACGTAATTTTCGTAAAAGGGCTCCATCACCACAACTTCCTCTCCCGGGTTCACAAGTGCCAGCACCGCAGAGAGGAGCGCCTCGGATGAGCCACACGTGATGGTTATCTCCGTCTCGGGGTTGTACTCAACACCCCTCCATTTCCTCAGGTATTCCGCCACCGCTTCCCTCGTCTCCCTCCTGCCCCACGTGACGGAGTACTGGTTCTCCCCGCGCCTGACCGCGTTCACCGCGGCCTCCACCACCTCAGGCGGTGGGTTGAAGTCGGGCGCCCCCTGCGCGAGGTTTATCGCCCCGTGCCTCTCCGCGAGCCGGGTCATCTCCCGTATCACCGATTCAATCAGACCGGATGTTCTGATGGACATATGCATCACCTGTGGGCAAAGTAGGCCCTTATGCCCCCTTCGTCCCAGAGGCGGGCGAAACCGATTCTCTCAAACTGCACAACCTCACCGATGCATCGCCTCGTGAAGGGCTCCACCTTGCCCTTGACCTCCGAGCCGTCGGGATACACCAGCGTGGCAGGAGGGCTCTCGGCCGGTGCCCACTGTATTATTCTGACACCCCTTTTCAGCACCGAGAGGTCGTTGCCAGCGTACTCCGCGCCATTAGCCGTCTTCCTCACGTTGCAGAGGTCCTTGAGGCGGATGATGTCGCCGGGGTTCAGCGCGTTCCACTCGTCCGCAGGGACGTAAACGGAGAATTCAGGCGGCATCGTGTATTCGCGTGCACCCCACTCCGGATGGGATGGATGAAGTGGCGGCGCGGCCCTCATCTCAGGCGAACCGCTCACCCGCACCTCCACCGGGTTAGGGACGAAGAATAGGCGTTTCGCCACCGGGTCCACGATCTCCCTGTTGTAGGCGTACAGGTTCTCCCATGAGAACTCTATGTCAACCTCCTTGAGGCCCACCTCAACCCAGTAGCGCCTTATCGCCTGGGGGCTGATTCCCCTCTTCGCGAGGGCGCGGAGCGTCCCCAGCCGGGGGTCGTCCCAGCCCGTGTACAGCCCCTCCCTTATACCCTTCTTAATCAGCGATGTTTTGAGCACCGTATCCTTCATCCTCACCCATCCGTAGTGGATGTAGACGGGCTTTTCCCATCCGAAGTACTCGTAGAGGTACATCTGCCGGTGCGTGTTGTTCAGGTGGTCTTTACCCCTCAGAACGTGGGTGAGCCCCAGCTCGTGGTCGTCCACCGCAACGGAGAAGTTCATAAGGGGATACACCCTGTACCTGTCGCCGGTGCGGGGGTGGGGCCTATCAACTATGCGAAAGGCGGGCCAGTCCCTTATCGCCGGATTTGGATGGTTGAGATCCGTCTTCACAACGTAAACCGCCTCGCCCTCACCGTACTCGCCCCCGAGCATCTCCTCCCAGCGCTCAATCTGAACCTCGGGCGCCTCGTCTCTATGGGGACACGCCACCCCCTTATTCTTGAGAGCCCTCCACTCGTCCGCGGGGCACGTGCAGATGTAGGCATGGCCCATCTCCAGCAGTTTTGCAGCGTACTCGTAGTAGAGTTCAAAGCGGTCACTCTGTATCACGGTTTCATGCACCTCCACCCCGAGCCACTCCAGGTCCTCCGGTATCATGTCGTAGGCATCGGGGTCTATGTTCTCCGGGTTCGTGTCCTCTATCCTTAAGAAGAGCGTGCCGCCGTACCTCTTCACGTACTCGTCGTTCAGTATCGCCATGCGTGACTGCCCTATGTGCATGGGGCCCGAGGGGCTGGGGGCGAGGCGCATCCTCACGGGCCCGCTGACGCCCGGCAGGTCCTCCAGCCTTTTGCTCTCCTCTTTCTTCTTCCCCTCAATCGCCTCCGGGAAGCGCTCATCCAGCAGCGCTCTCTGCTCCTCCACCGTGAGAGCATTCACCTCTTCCACGACCTCCCTCACCGCGGGCATGATCTCCCTCGCCCGGGGGCGGAGATCAGGCATCTCCGCCAGAATTTTACCCAGCACCGCCCCGGGGTTCGCCTTTCCTCCATGCCTGATGGCGTTCAGAAGCGCATGCTTCAAGATGACATCGCGCAGCAACTCACACACCTCCTGCCATCCACTCAACCGTTGAGAGAACCTCCTCTATTCCCTCGCCCGTGAGGGCCGACATCTTCAGGTTGGGCGTGTCCGTCCTCACCACATCGCATTTATTCTCCACCACGAGGAGCGGTAACCCTTTGAACTCGCGTCTGACCTGGTCCAGCAGGCGCCGCTGCCTCTCCATGGGATACCCGCAGGTCTCCGAGGGGTCCAGAATGAAGAGTATGACCCCTTTGAGATAGCTGAGCGCCAGAACGGCCTGCATCTCTATGGCGTTTCTGTCCTCCAGTTCCCTGTCCAGCAGTCCGGGGGTATCCACCACCTGCCACCGCCTCCCGTTCCTCTCAAAGTGACCCACGGTGATTCCCTTCGTGGTGAAGGGGTAGGGGGCCACCTCCGGGTGCGCGGTGCTTATGCGCCGCACAAACTCGCTCTTGCCCACGTTTGGAAATCCGGCGACTATGATAGTTGGCAGCGAGGGATCTATGTGAGGTATCTTCCGGAACTCCTCCCTCACGGAGGCGAGAAACATGAGGTCGTCCGCAACCTGCTTCAGCACGGATGCCACGCGACCATAGAACTCCCTTCTCAGGGCGTCCACCGTCTCCTTGTCAGGGGCGCCCTTTATCCTCCTGTGATACCTCTCCGTGAGCCTCTCAACCATGGAGCGGGCCCAGTTGAGGGCGCCCAGCGACTTCTTGTATTGATTGATATCCACAAGGAGGTCCAGAAGGGCGCGGTAGAAGGGATGAAGGGCCTCCGCGCGTGGAAAACCGTTTATGTACCTGTTGAGGACGCCCACGACCACGTCCCTCACCGTGAAAACCCTCGCGAGGTTGTGCGCCCTGATGCGCACTATCGTCTTCTTCAACTGCGGGGCGGACACGGAGCGCGCCCGCCTGAACGCCTTGTCTATGATCTCCTCGGCGGTGAGGACCGTGGGAACCTTCTCGAACACGGGGTGGTTAGTGTCAGGGTGTATTAAAACGTTTGTGAACCACACCGACATAGGGTCCATGGGCCGTGGAGGGTGTCCTCATTAAATCCACTAGCAGGTATCCACACATTCAGATACTGCGTTTCGTTCAGATGCATGAACAAAATGCGTGCATTACGTTCAGACGGATGACCGTAACGCCCAGAAGGGATGACACTGCACGCCCGCGCCCGACCGAGGAAAAGTTAATTTAATTCCCCTTCCTTATACTCCCCGGTGCTTCCATGTACATCATAATAGTCGGTGGCGGCAACATAGGGGAGTATCTGGTGAACCTCCTCATCAAGGAGGGACACAGCATCGTCGTCATAGAGCAGGACGAGGAAAAGGCACAGCGGCTCGCCGAGAACTACGATATACTGGTCATACACGGGGACGGGTCGGAGGTGCGGTATCTGGAGGATGCGAACATACGCAAGGCGGATGTGCTCGTTGCGGCCACGGGCAACGACCAGATAAACTTCGTGGCGTGCCAGCTGGCCAAGAGCACCTACAAGGTGCCGAAGGTCGTGGCGAGGACCACGAACGTGGCGAATAAAATCATCTATGAAAACCTGGGCGTGGACGTCGTCGTGAGCACCACGGAGGTGGCTGCCCTCGCGCTCTACAGCGGCGTGAAGGGCTTTTCCACCGTGATCCCTCTCGGTCCGGACGTTGGCCTGATACAGTTCATCGTCGGGAAGAACTCCCCCGTGGCCAACAGGTATCTCAGGGACATCCACCTGCCGTGGGGGAGCACCGTCGTGATGATATACCGCAAGGGAGAGGTGATCATACCCAGGGGAGACGAGGTCATAAAGCCGGGCGATACCGTAACTGTGGTGGCGAAAAAGACCGTGGAGAGCAAAGTAAGGGAGATCATGGTGGGCAAATGAACAACAGGGAGTACTGGGAGAACGTGACGTACTACGTGATACGGCTCCTCATGACACTCATACCGTTCCTCCTCATATCCGCGCTCTACGCCGGCTTCGTTGACAGAAGTCCGCGCCTCGTGTTCTCCTTCCTATCCAGCGCCCTCTTCCTCACAGGGCTGACGATACCCTTCTTCAAATACCGCCCCATGGAGCATCTGCGCCTCCGCGACTCGTTCAAGATAGCGGCCATCGGCTGGATGGCCATGTCCCTCGCAGGCGCCATGCCCTTCGTCATAAGCGGATATCTCAGCCCCATAGACGCGTGGTTTGAGAGCATGTCGGGATTCACCGCCACGGGTCTCACGATGTTTCAGGACGTGGAATCCCTCCCGGGTAGCATTATTCTCTGGAGGAGCTTAACGCAGTGGGTTGGAGGTGTCGGAATAATAGTGCTCTTCATATCCGTCATGTACCGCACCAGCAGGGTCGTCCAGACCCTCTACGTGGCGGAGGGCAGGACGGATAAAATCGTGCCGACCATCGTGGGAACGACGCGCAGAATATGGGCAATATACGCATTCTACACGCTCCTCGCCGCCCTTCTTCTCATCGCCCTGGGGGTACCGGCCTTTGAGGCGGCAAACGTGGCCATGACCGCGCTGGCAACCGGCGGCTTCGCCCCCACCAACGACAGCATCGCCGCGTACGCGCCGGCCGTGGGATACGCCCTCATACCCTTCATGATGATAGGCGCGATATCCTTCACCTCGCACATGCAGCTGTTCAGGGGCAAGGTACGGGAGTTCTTCAACATAGAGGTGCGGGCGATGATGATAATAATCGCCGCCGTGACGCTGCTCACGATGGCCCACATGGTCATGGCGCTGGGAATGGCGCCCGACACCGCCGCCTATCAATCCTCTTTCCACATCACATCCGCCCTCACGGGCACGGGCTTTTCCGTGGGAGACCTCTCCACGTACACCGACTACGAGAAGTTCCTCATCACGGGGATGATGGTCGTGGGAGGCGCCTACGGTTCAACATCGTCCGCACTCAAGCTCGTTAGGGTCGTCGTGCTCATATACGGCATCGCCTGGTTCATCAAGAGACGACTGTACCCGGAGAGCGCTGTCGTCCCGTTCAAGATAGGTCGCAGGATCTTTGACCCGGCGGAGGTCAGGGACGTGGCCATTTACACGTCCGCATATATCCTACTGCTCGTGGCCGGCGCGCTCGTTTTCATGGCCGCTGGACATCCAGCAGCCGACGCGCTCTTTGAGGTGGCCAGTGCTGAGGGCAACGTGGGTCTCTCGGTGGGCATAACCTCGCCCCTCATGCCCACCTACCAGAAGATTGTGCTCATAGTGGAGATGTGGATGGGACGCCTTGAGATATTCCCCGTCCTGGTTCTCTTCGCCAGCCCGTTTAAGAAGTATTGAGTTGTGCCCCGGCGTTAACAGCGCCTGTCATTTATCCAGACGCCTGACCCTGCCGGGGCTGTGGGGAGCTTTGCTGGCCCTTCTCTCATAGCCCGGAGGTACTCACCGCGCTCCGAAGGGGGCCCAACGCTCCCCTGTGGGTCCCGGTCGTCACGGCCTCTCATGCGCTCAAGGCCGCTTCGGCTTCGGAACCCGTATCAGCCAGATGTGCGGAGATATTTAAACGTTTGCGAAGTGGATGGATTTACCTGTCTAAACCTTTATATAAAGGCGCGAACATAGGTATAACCATGGCGTTCAAGGACCTTGCCCTCCCCTCGTCCCCCAGGGAGATGTTTGAGGACCTCCACTTCATGACCACCACGCTCTGGATTCTGGTCATCGTGCTGTACGGGCTGGCATTCCTTCTCATCCCACCGCACCCTGACATAACCCCCATGGTGAGCGCCTCCGCTTTCGTCGGCGGGGTGATACCCCTCGCGGTTTACATGTACAGGCGGTTTCAGGACGTGAGAGACCCGAAGAAATTCTACCTTCTCGGGGTGGGCCTGGGTATAGGCCTCGCCTCCTTCGTCCATCCAATATTCGGCGTGGTGGGCGTTTCCGCTATGATCGCGGGCATCTTCGGCGTTGATTACAGTTTGAACAACAAGGATGTCGCACCGCCTGTGCTCCTGATACTTGCGGGCTCCCTTTCAGCGCAACTTTCGTCCCTGTTCCAGTTGCCGTTCGCGGTGGCGCTCATAGGCGCCGTGACCGCGTTCGCCCTCGCCTCTGTCTTCGTGTATATGAAGTCCGATTACGCGCTGACCCTGACAACATTTGCAGCGCTGTTTCTGGCCATGCTACAGGTACCCCTCCACGAGGCGCTCAACGTGCAGGCCAACCGGCTTTTCGGCATGTACGACGCATCCCTGATATACGGCTCCATGCTGGGTGGCGTTGTGCTCTACATATCATATCTGCGCCTGAGGAGGGCGGAGGAGGAGTTCTACGATAGGCTGGAGAGGGCAAGGGAGCTCATAAACGCTAAGGACTATGCAAGGGCCGAGTCGCTCCTGACGATGCTTCTGGATCAGAGAAAGCATGATCCGGCGGTGAAGAACCGGCTCGCCACCCTCTACCTCAGAACGGGTAGATACGACCAAGCGAAGAAACTCATAGATGAGATTCTCACGGAGAACCCCAACTACGTGGAGGCGCTCGTGAATCTGGGCAACTACCACTTCTTCAAAGGCGAGTACGAGAAGAGCGTTGAAGCGTACAGGCGTGCCCTGGACATGGGCGGAAACCTGCCACACGTGTGGAACAACATGGGCGCGGCCTACGCGAACCTCGGGAAGATAAAGGACGCGAGGGAGGCATTTGCAAAGGCGCTTGAGATGGACCCCACCTTCCCGCACGCCAAGAAAAATATAGAGAAGATAGCGAAGGCGGCCTAGACCTCCTCCTCTCTGAGCGCCGTGGTTATGGCGAACTCGCCGTCCTCAAAGAGAAGCACGTAGTAGGTGTGCGGGTGGCTCGTGAACCTCATCTTCTCTATGCCCAGGTGTATCTGGTACTCCAGCCCGGAGACGCGGACCTTCCTGAGTTTTATT
>MTNG01000063.1 GCA_002011395.1 Candidatus Aciduliprofundum sp. JdFR-45 | reverse complement strand
GGAGTACGTCCCGCTGGACCGCCTGCTGGAGGAATCCGATTTTGTCTCCGTGCACACCGCGCTTACCCCCGAGACCCACCACCTCATCGGTGAGAGGGAGATAAGGAGGATGAAGAGGGGCGCGATACTTGTTAACGTGGCGAGGGGAGAGGTTGTGGACGAGAGGGCGCTCATCAGGGCGCTGAGGGACGGCCACCTCCGCGCGGCCGCGCTTGATGTCTTCGAGGGCGAGCCGCGGGTGAACCCGGAGTTGCTTGAACTTGAAAACGTCGTGCTGACGCCGCACATAGGGAGCGCCTCCGTGGAGACGCGCACGCGGATGGCCGAGATGGTGATAGGGGGCGTCCTCACGGTGCTCCGCGGTGGCCACCCTGAGAACATCGTTAACCCGGAGGTTCTCCGAGCCAATTCAGAAGCATCCTCTCCCCCATCAACGATAAGTTGAAATACGCCGGGCGCGTTGTGGAACGGTGCTATGAACCCCATGGAGGAAGCCAATATATGGTTCGCGGAGGCGCACGATGAGGGTGTTGCCCTTACCTTCAAGATAACGAACCATCTGTTCTCAAAGAAGTCGGCGCATCAGCGTATAGACATCTTTGAAACGCTCTCCTACGGGAAGATGCTCGTTCTGGACGGGCGCGTCCAGCTCACGGAGAAGGACGAGTTCATATACCACGAGATGCTCGTCCACATCCCCATGCTGCACCACCCGGCACCCCGCAGGGTGCTCATCATAGGCGGAGGCGATGGCGGGGCCGCGAAGGAGGCGGTGAAGCACGACGTGGAGAGCGTCACGGTGGTGGAGATAGACGAGGATGTGGTGAGGGCTGCTAAGGAGTACCTGCCGTTCACCGCCTCGGCCTACGACGACCCACGTGTCCACCTCCACATAGGGGACGGCGTACAATTCATAGAGCAGAGCGATGAGAAATACGATGTGGTCCTCGTGGATTCCACGGACCCCATAGGCCCCGCGGAGATGCTCTTCGCCGGCGAGTTTTACGGTAAACTAAAAAGGGTTCTTAACCCCGGAGCCGTGGTGGCCATACAGGCGGGGAGCCCCTGGTACAGCGGGGACGTGACGGCTAAGAGTTATCGCCTTCTCCGGGAGAGTTTCAGGGACGTTAGGATATACCTGGCGCCCATCCCCACGTATCCGGCGGGCATGTGGAGTTTCATAATGGCGTCCGATGCGGAGATGGGGGAACCGCGTCCCATCACCTTCTCCACGCGGTACATAACCGACGACGTGATGAGGGGAGCATTCGCGCTGCCGCGCTTCCTGCTAGAAGCGCTGGAAGGGTGATGGTGTCCCCCTCCGCGCGGCACGGCGCGGGATGTGCAGTGTTCATCTCTGTCCTCTCCCACCCCATACACTCGCGGCCGGAGTTCGCAGCGACCTCCGATTCCACCACCACAAGCACATTCTCCTCGCCGAAGAGGTCATCGCCTGTGAGGGAGCCGGTGAATATTCCAAGGCGGGTTTGGCTCACGAGGAGCGACCCGGCGATTTCGCTGTGAGTGTGAGCTCTCACGGACCCCATGGCGGTGAGGTACGCGCCAATCTCCCCGTCCACCTCTCCGCTGGCATATATGCATGGGAGCAGCGTCTCCATCGCCGCCATGTCCGAAAGGGGGGTGAGACACACGCGCAGGGCGACGTCTCTCAGCAGAAGGGCTTTCTCTCCGTGGTAGATGAGCGTTATGTTTTCGTCCCCCGCGCGCCCCGGCCCAAAGTACCTCTCCCCCAGGGTCTCTGCGAGAGTGCGGTTCACCACCACGATGCCAACGTTTCCCTCCCCCGGGCCTATGAGGACGGCGGAGCGGTCAAAAATGACCAGCATTTCGGCTGGAGGCGTGTTCTCACACTCCGCCCATGCCACGTCCCCCGGAAGGGCGGGCAGGTCTGAGGGATATCGGGCCCAGACCTCCGTTGTGCCCACGTGAGAGATTGAGCGTAAGGCCTCCGCAAGCCCCTCCGGGTACGGAAAGAGGAGAGCGTCTCCCCTCACATTCATAGATATGGAAGAGGGGGCCCCTCTCCTCGCGAGGATGTATGCGCTCCTAGAATGCCCGGGGGCCACGCGTATGTAGGCCATGCCCCTACCCGCCCTTCTCAGGGGTTCACCCTCCCATGGCTTTTCCGGCCGGGCGTCCCCATAGTACAGGACGTCGTATCCAACGATTTTCAGCATGTCTCCCCTGTCGGCGAGCCGGAACCTGCCCGTGTATCCGATGGCCCCCTCCCCGAAGGCCTCCATGTAATCGTCGGGGCTGGATGAGACCGCGACCCTGCCGTGGCCGGCGGGAATCGGAATGTCCATCTCCCCCTCGCCGTCCGTAACCACCACGGTCATGGGGGCCGGGGTGGAATACTCCAGAACGAAGTACTCCCAGCCGTCGTAGGCGGGGGCCACCTCTGCGATGGTCACGTAACCCTCCCCCGCCGTGGCCGTTGGCGGGAGGACGGAGGCGAGGAGGAGAAAAAGGATCACTTTATCTTCCATTCCCTCTTCTTCTCCTCCACCATCTTAACATATCTATCCCCCAGGTGCTCCGCCAGGTACATGAGGTCGGCGAGGTTGTTCCTGAAGGTGGCCTTGCTGTCGCTGTGGAGGTACTCAAAGAACTCGCGGAGTTTGCGCAGGGTGTCGTATATGTACCAGGCCCCCGTGGCCGCAAGCACCAGCCCCAGCAGGAAGACCCAGTAATTCCAGTTGCCCAGCGGCTCGGTGATGCTCTTCACGAACTCCGGCTGCTGCTTGTAGAACATGAGGTAGTATGTTGAGAAGAAGAGCAGGAGCAGCCCCGCTATGAACATGACCGCGGATATGGGCAGTTTATAGTTCCTCCATATCTTCCCCATCTGCACTTCACCCTGCGCCGGGTATCCCTCTGTCCGTATAAAAGGGTTTCACAGGGTGGTGACCTTCACGCCCTCCCCCGTGACGATGAACGTGTGCTCGAACTGCGCCACCGTGCCCTTCCCCCTCTCCACCAGCACGGGGTAGGCGTGGAGGAAGCCCGACTTCACGCCGCGCCTTATCATCTCATCCCTGTCTGGGGTGTCGGGGAGCCAGCGCGGGGTGAACGGAAGGCCTTTAAATCTCTCTATGACCTCCCTCCCGAAGTCCCCGAGAACTTCGCCCTTACGCGCTCTCTTCACCGAGTATATGTTCCCGGGCTTCCAGTTCCTCACCCATCCCTGCCCGTCCGTGGAGAAGGGCTCCACGGCGAAGGCCATCCCCACCTCCACCGTCTTGCGCGACCCGTCGTCAAAGTTGGGTATGCTCAACCCCGCGTGGAGCGCGTATCTGTCCAAACTGTGTCCCGTGAGGTTCGCTATGGGCCTGAAGCCCTGCGCCGTTATCTCCTCCTCTATCCACCCGCCTATCTCCGACGTGCGCACACCCACCCTCATCCTGCGTACGACGGCGTCAAGCGCGCTCCTCGCCGCCTCTATCAGCGCCTCGTATCTGTACGTGCCCACCTCCACGGTGATGGCGGTGTCCGCTATGTAGCCGTCAACGTGAACGCCGAGGTCAACCTTGACCACATCCCCTCTTTTAAAAACCCTCCCGTCGCCGGGCATGGGGGTGTAGTGGGCCGCCTCGTGGTTTACGGATATGTTCACGGGGAAGGCCGGCTCGCCACCCTCGTCGCGTATGAGGCGCTCCAGTTCCTCGGCGAGGGAGAGGAGGGTCTTACCCTCGCGCACCGCGCCCTCCGCGCACTCGCGCGCCTTCCTGGCTATCCTGCCGGCCTTCATGTACGCGGATATCTCCTGCGGGGTCATCCCTGAACGTATGCGCTGCTGAGGAGTTAAAGGTTTCGCGACATATCTTTATATATGGCCGGGGCCATTCATATTGCATATGGGCGAGCTGAAGGACGTGGCGGTTGCACTTGCAATATCGCTCGTTCTGGCAGGGGTTGTTTACGGTATTGATTACATGGTTTTTCAGAGTGGTTCCGGTGCGTATGTTGAGAAATACACCGCCACGCTTTACCCCAACGGCACGCTCGTGGAGGAGTACACGTACCGCATAACAGCGGACGGTAAGTACTCCATGCTCTACAGGGTGTGGGACAGCCCGCTTGTCAGGGGCAGCATGAACGAGCCCCACGTTGAACTTCTAAACATCACGGTTCCCGATGGATGCGTGGCCTACGTGAAGGACACGCACGGTCTCGTGTGGGCGTCCAATTCCGAGTATGCGTCCCAGATCGAGAAGAGGGCGGGGAGGAACGAGGTGGGTTGTTACAACCCCTCGCGCTTCCCAGCGGGGACCTACGTGGTTAGGTACGTTTTCCGCCTCCATCCGCCTTTAAAATATGATGGAGAGCGCTACCTTCTGAACCTGTACCTTTTGGGCGCAAGCCACCTGATTCACCGCTCCGTTCACATCCGCGTGGTCGGGAACGGCTCCCTTGAAAACCTCTACGTCTATCCCCCTGACATGGCAGTAAAGGAGGACGCTGATGGCTATGTGGTGGAGGGGTCGCTGAGTAGGGACATACCGCTCCGTCTGATATTGCTGTACCGGGACAGCGCGATGGAGGCGTACACATCGTCGGTGGATGAGGACCTTGTGGATAGTGCCCGACGGGATGCGGAGATAGACGGCCTCATTTATTCGGTCGCGGCTTGGAGTTACAGGGCGGCCAAGTACTGTGTGATTCTCTTTCCAGCAGTTCTCATAGCCGTGTACCTCATCTATGGCAGGGAGAAGAGTTACTATGTGCCCGATGAGTTGCCCACACCCCCTTACCGCGAGAAGCCGTGGCTTGTGCATTACATATTTCACAGAATGAGTCTGGGCTTTGGAGTAGACGGCTTCTACGCCACACTTCTGGACATGCATCAGAGGGGCCTGATAGAGATAATGGAGGTAACCAAGGAAACGATGAGGATCAGATTTGTGAAGCCGTGGAAAGCGGAGGATGAATACGAGAGAAACATAGTGAAGGTTCTCCTGAAATGGTCATCCGGCGGCGTTTTTGACCTTGACGAGGTTCGGCAGAAGCTTATAGAGGCATATCAATCAAAAGACAAGGATCGGTGGATGGAGATACAGAAGGACTTTGACATGCTGCTGTCTCCCCCTTCTCATATGCTGCAGAAAGTCTTGAGGGAGTACATATGGGATTTGTGGGGGGTTGTGAAGTTTGGTATACTGGCATCTGTAATTCTTATTCTGGTTCAGACGTCTATACTATTCACTGCCTTTTATCTTAAATCTTTCACACTGTTTGGTATACTGGCTGCTTCTTTCATGTTCATTCAGTTTGGGCTCTTACTGCGAGGAGGCGGTTCCGTTTTCGGGCGCTGGCGCGGCGACCATTACAGAGAGAAACTGCAGTGGGATGCTTTCCGTCGTTTCCTGAAGAGATGTGCTAAACACGGTGATCTATCTCATAATACGCTATCCGAGGAATATCTTCCCTACGCGGTCGCCCTGGGCGTGGGCGTTGAGGTGGCGGAGAAGATGAAGAAGGCCGGCATCAGTGTACTGCCCATCTCGGATATGTATGGGATAACCCGCATATGGTATTCCATATCCTATTCCTATGTCACATCTGCAGGTGGTGGAGTCGGGGGTGTCGGCGGATTCGGTGGAGGCGGCGCGGGGGCGAGGTGATGTAAATGGAGAGATATGATGTGAATTGGAAGATAATCAAAAAGGAATTTGATGCTATGTTTAAGTTTCTTGTGATAGTTATTTATATAATTGCCCCTTTAGTATTTTTTCTTCAAGGGTTGTTCCTTTATTCTATTTCAATGAGATTTGTTATTATAATTGATGATAACATTATATCTTGTTCTGCTTGCTGCTGGCATTTTTCACACAAAAAATTTCATTAATTTCCCAAAATACTGTATATCCGTGGAGATGGTGCTATACGACGACCGCGTGGTTCTGAAAATGGTGGCGGGAAACACCCTTACAGCATACTTCAAAGATTTCGGGATCATATTCGCTCAGAGGGGAGATGAAGCACTCCCTACAGCATTCAAATTCGGCTACTTCATCTACTACGACCACGCGCTGGGGATGTGCGTGGACCCGTGCCTTGACTTTGAGAACATGGAGAGGCTGATAAAGAGGTACAGGGAGTGGTGCGAGCGGGAAGGCTGGGCGCCCTGCGCCATTTTTGAGGGGATTCTGAAGAGCAGGCAGGTCGCGTACGAAGCGGACCGTGCGATCCGCAAATCCGTCCTCTGCAAGCGGGGTGGTAAGCGGTGAACCGCGGAGTGGTTTACGTCGGCGTGGGCGCGGCACTCATGATGTCCTCGCTCCTGACGCTCAACTACTGCGTCCACGTACTCGGCTATCTCACCAACGGGATAGTGCTGCTATGCTTCCTCGCGGCCTTCGGTGGAATGGCACTCTGCATACACGGGCTGAAGCTCGCGGGATATATGCCCGCCGAGGATGCACGGTGGGAGATGGAGATGCGGAAGCAGGAGGTGGACAGATTTCTCTATCAGTGGGCCGAAAGGGAGGTGATGGGCGAGAAAGACGAGCCAAAGGAATATATACGGGATGAGGCATAGGTGATGCCATGGCCTACCGCATCAGGGTCACCGGCATGGTCCAGGGGGTTGGGTACCGCGCGTACGTGCGCGCGATAGCGCTTCAACTGGGCATAACCGGCACGGTGAGGAATCTCCGGGATGGGAGCGTTGAGATATACGCGCGGGGACCCGAGGAGACGATGAATCTCTTCATGGAGTACCTCCGGAAACACCCGAGGGCCAGGATAAAGGAGATCAAGGTTTATCAGGAGGGCACGCCTGAATACGGCGAGGGGCCGGAGGAGTGGGATGGATTCCTGATACTCAGCAGGGACGGAACGGAACTTCCAGAGTATGCAGAGAGTTTGGAATTCGTCATACTCGGCGGGATTGAAGTGGCCGAAGAGGTGAAGAAACTCGGTGAGAAAGTGGATAAGGGATTTACGGAGTTAAAAGAAGAGATACAGGCCACGCGCGAAGAGCTAAAAGACGAAATCAGGGCCACCCGTGAGGAGATGGGCGAAAAGCTGGACACCTCCATCCGGCGCACCGAGGAGTTCCACACGGAGACCGCGAAGCGCTTTGACTACCTTGATGCGAAGTACGGGGAGTTCGGGGCGAGGATGAGCGAGCTTGAGAGGGACATCAAGGAGATGAAGGACATTATGAAGGAGATGAAGGATGCCTTCAT
>MTNG01000003.1 GCA_002011395.1 Candidatus Aciduliprofundum sp. JdFR-45 | reverse complement strand
TGAGGTTGAGGTCGGCGTCGTCAGGAAGGGTACCGGGTTTGAAATATTATCAAAGGAAATTGTGGATGAGTACATGAAGAGAGTGGAAGAAGAGTGAAGCGGTGATGGGGATGGTCCGCCTTGAAGACGCGGTTATAGCCCGCCTTGAAAGCCACGGTCATCGCTTTGAAATACTCGTGGACCCCGAGGCGGTGGACCGCGTCAGGGATGGGACCATAGAGGATGTGACCGCTTACATGGTCGTTGACGAGATATTCAAGGACGCCCACAAGGGCGAGAGGGCCTCGGAGGAGACCCTGAAGGAGGTCTTTGGCACCACGGATGTCAACGAGATAGCCAGGCAGATCATAAAGAAGGGGCAGGTTCAGCTCACAACCGAGCAGCGCAGGAAGATGCTGGAGGAGAAGAAGAAGCAGATCATCATGTACATAGCGAGGAACACCATCAACCCGCAGACGGGGGCGCCGCATCCGCCTCAGAGGATAGAACTGGCGATGGAGGAGGCCCGGGTGCACATAGACCCGCTGAAAAGCGTGGAGGCACAGGTTCCCCTCGTAATAAAAGCGCTGCGTCCCCTTCTCCCCATAAAGTTTGAGAGAGTTCGCATAGCCGTGAGGGTTCCCGCCGAGTACTACGGAAAGGTCTATGGGGAACTGGCCAAAATAGGCATCCTCCAAGAGGAGTGGCTCTCCGACGGCTCGTGGGCGTGTCTGGTTGAAATCCCAGCGGGCATGCAGGGCGAGNTCATGGACATGCTGAACAGGAGAACCCACGGAAACGTGGATACCCGCGTGTTGAAGGATAAAGGTCGATGAAAAGAAGGTGTTGAAAATGGTGAAGGTTAGAGAGATAGTGGTCCCCGGCGAGTTGATAGATGCACCGGGGCTGAAGCCTGGAAGAGGCGTTGAGGTCGTGGGAGGGAAGATGTACTCCCTGTACCTCGGCATAAAGACGACGAGGGGTGGATATGTGAACGTCGTGCCCCTCAAGGGCAAGTACATGCCGAGAAGGGGCGACAAGGTGATAGGGAAGATAGTGGACATAGGGCCCAATTACTGGGTCGTGGACATAAACGCACCCTACTTCGCCCCCCTGCACGTGAACGACGTCCCCTGGAAGGTGGAGTTCGGGGACACCCCGAGGTACCTCGGTCTGGGGGACACCATACTCGCCAAGGTGTCCAATATATCCGAGGTTAAGCAGATATGGATAACCCTCAAGGAGCCGGGACTGCGTCGGCTGGAGGGCGGGCACATATTCACCCTATCTCCGACGAAGGTTCCCAGGGCGATAGGCAAGGGCGGTAGCATGATTTCCATGCTCAAGGAGTACACCGGCTGTCGCATATACGTCGGTCAGAACGGCGTGGTGTGGATAGACGGTAGCCCGGAGGGTATAATGCTCGTTGTGAAGGCGCTCCGGCTCATAGAGAAGGAGGCGCACACCCTCGGGCTGACAGAAAGGGTTAAGGAACTGCTTGAGGGCGAGAGCAAGAGGTGAGTGAATATGGAGAATAAGGATATCAAGTTGATAAACGAGGACGGTACCCGTATTGATGGGCGGAGGCCTGACGAGCTCAGGCCCATACGGATGAAGGTAGGTCTTCTGGAGAGGGCGGATGGCTCCGCGTATTTGGAGTGGGGCGGCAATAAGATACTGGCCGCTGTTTACGGACCGCGGGAGATGTATCCCAAGCATCAGCAGGACCCCGCGCGCGCGGTGGTCCGGGCGAGGTACAGCATGGCCCCCTTCTCGGTGGACGAGAGGAAGAGGCCCGGCCCGGACAGGAGGAGCGTGGAACTCTCCATGGTCATATCAAACGCACTCTCCGCGGCCGTGCTGACCGAGGAGTTTCCCCGAACAGTCATAGATGTCTTCATAGAGGTGCTTCAGGCGGACGCCGGGACAAGGATAGCGGGTTTAACAGCAGCATCCCTCGCTCTCGCCGATGCGGGCATACCCATGAGGGATCTGGTTGTGGGCTGCACCGCGGGGAAAATTGAGGGCGTCGTGGTGCTGGACCTCAACAAGGAGGAGGACAACTACGGAGAGGCGGATGTCCCGCTGGGCATACTCCCCCGAACGGGCGAGATCGTCCTCTTCCAGATGGACGGCATGATGACCGAGGAGGAACTGTGCACGGCGCTGGACATGGCCTACAACGCGGCCATGGAGATACACAGGATGCAGGTTAAGGCGCTGAAGGACGTGTACATGAAAGAGGCAGAGGAAGGAGGTGAGTAGATAATGAGCACAAAACTCACAGAATCAATAATGTCCGAGATCAAGAGGGAGTACATAGAGAGCGCTCTCTCCCGCGGCGAGAGGATAGACGGGAGGGGCATGGACGAGTTCAGAGAGATAAAGATAGAAAAGGGAATCATCCCCCGCGCAGAGGGGTCTGCCATGGTCACGCTGGGAAACACAAAGGTGCTTGCGGGAATAAAGGTTGAGCCCGGCGAGCCCTTCCCCGACACCCCCGACAGGGGCGTGATGACGACCAACGCGGAACTCGTGCCCGTGGCGTCGCCCACCTTTGAGCCGGGACCCCCTGGAGAGGATGCCGTGGAGCTCGCCCGCGTCGTGGACCGCGGTATCAGGGAGAGCGGTATGATAGACCTCGGGGCGCTCGTGGTTGAGCCCGGTGAGAAGGTGTGGATCGTATTCATAGACCTGTACATACTTGATTACGACGGCAATTTGTTTGACGCTTCCTCCCTGGCCGCCGTGGCGGCCCTGACGGATACCGTGGTTCCCGCGGAGAGGTGGGACCTCGGGGAGGATTTCAAACTGCCCGTGACCAAACTGCCCGTGTCCACGACCTTCGTGAAGATAGGGAAGAATATACTCCTGGACCCGAGCAGGGACGAGGAGGCCATAGCCCAGGCGAGGATAACGGTGACCACCACGGAGGGCGGGATGATAAACGCCGTGCAGAAAGGCCTCTCCGGCACCTTCACGATGGACGAGGTCAGGAAAGTTATAAATAAGAGCATTGTTATCGGCGAGCAGGTCCGCGAGCGGTATCTGAGGTGAAGGAGATGGCAAGGAGGACAAAGAAACTGGGCATCGCGGCGCGGTTCGGCCCGAGGTACGGTGTGTCCATAAAGAAGAGATGGAAGAGCGTGATGGAGGAGAAAGTCGCGCCGCATCTCTGTCCCCGGTGCCAGCACCGGAGGGTGAAGAGGGTCAGCACCGGAATCTGGGAGTGTCGCAAGTGCGGATTCAAGTTCGCCGGCGACGCCTACACGCCCAACGTGTACCGGGACTGGAAAAAGGTGGTGATGGATGTATAGGTGCGCCCGGTGCGGGAGGATACTTGAAGCGGACACGAAGAACCCGTCCAATCTGGAGTGCCAGTGCGGCTCCCGCGTCTTCTACAAGGACAGAAATGCCGCCAGCACCAAGGTTATCATAACCCACTGAGCGGAGCCCATGCACGATTACGACGTTGAGGGGCTGTTATCGCAGGGACTCTGCACGCGATGTCTGGGCAGGGTCTATGCGCTGCTTGGCCACGGTCTCACGAACGTTGAGCGCGGAAAAGCGCTTCTTATTCTCCACGCCTTTGAGAGAGGGCTGTGCGGCGAGCGCGTGGATCCATCTGCTCTTCACCGTGACTCCTGCGACATCTGCGGCGGGGCTTTCACCCGCTTTTCAATGTATGCCGAGATGGTGGAGGAGAAGCTGAGGGACTACGAGTACGAGACGTTTCTCGTCGGCAGCAGGTTCCCGGAGGAGGCCCTTCAGAGGGAGAGAGAGATTCAGGAGGCCCACGGGGGCCACGGCGAGAGCGTGAAGAGGGAGTTCAACAGGGAGTTCGGGAAGCACCTTGAGGCCCACCTCGGGAAGAGGGCGGATATGAAGCGCCCCCACGTGACGATCACGGTGGATACACGCTATGATATAGTGCGGGTGGCGGTGGCCCCCGTCTTCGTCTACGGCAGGTACAGGAAACTCGTGAGGGGAATCTCGCAGACCAGATGGCCGTGTCCCGGGTGCGAGGGCGGGAAGTACGGTGGAAGCGTTGAGGAGTACATAGGGGAGGTGATGAAGGAGGTCTTCCGTTCGGACGACTATCGCCTCCACGGGATGGGGCGTGAGGACGTGGATGCCAGGATGCTGGGCAACGGGCGACCCTTCGTGATGGAACTCATCTCCCCCCGCAGGAGGACCGTGGATCTGAGCGAACTTGAGAGGGAAATAAACAGGAGATGCGCCGGCAGGGTTGATGTCACCGGGTTGAGATATTCAAACCGCGGGGAAGTTCAGCGGGTGAAGGAATCGCGGCACAGGAAGGGATACGAGGTTGGCGTGGAGGTTGATGCCAGCGACGAGGAGATACGCTCGGCGCTGAAGAGCATTGAGGGAAAAGTTATATATCAGAGGACACCTTTAAGGGTTTCACACCGGCGGCCCGACAGGGTTCGGGAGAGAAAGGTCTACGAGGCGCGCCTCGTGAAGCGGGAGGGCCCCCTGGCGGTCATCCACGTCGTGGGTGATGCGGGGCTCTACATCAAGGAACTCATGCACGGCGACGGCGGAAGGACGAATCCGAGCCTTGCGGGGCTGCTGGGAAAGGATGTGAAGGTGAAATACCTGGACGTGATATGGATTTACGATCAGGAGGAGTGATAGTATGAAGATGTCCCACGGACCAAGGGCGCGCTCGCGCAAGGTCATGAGGAAGAGGGTACGGGAGAGAGGGATGCCCCCCGTCAATCTTTTCCTCCAGCGGTTTGAAATCGGTGAAAAGGCCGCGATAGTGATAAACTCCGCCGTGCACAGCGGCATGCCCCACAGGCGTTTTCAGGGCAAGACCGGGACGGTCGTGGGCAGAAGGGGGCGCATGTACCTCGTTGAGGTGCGTGACGGCGGGAAGAAGAAGATGCTGATAGTGAACCCCGTGCACCTAAGGAAGGTGCGCTGATGACCAGGCGTTACATCACGGTCAGCGAGGCGAAGGAGATTCTCGAGAAGGCGCTCAAGGAGAGGGGCGAGCTCAGTCCCCTTCAGAAGATGGCGCTCCAGCATGCTGAGGAGACTGCCCGTCTGGGGGCGGAGGATGCGAGGAAGATGGTTGAGGAGCTCCTCACCCTGGAGTTTATGGATGAGGAGCATGCGGTGAAGATAGCCGACCTGCTTCCGGAGCATCCCGACGAGGTCAGGGCCATATACTACAAGGAGTTCGCGCTTCCGCTGGAAGACATACAGAAGATACTGGACATCGTGGCGAAATACAGGTGAGGAGGAGGGGATTGGGTTGGAGGACTATGCCTATGTTCTGGACTACCTGCCGCAGGGAAGGCCCGACGAGAAAGGCTTCCGCAGACAGCCCCTTGTGCTCGCCGTGGGGGAGAGCGAGTTCAAACTGTTTGAACTCGTTCCAAAGCCCAACGTTCTCATAGTCATAGGGGAGCGTGTGTACATAGGCAAGGATTCCTCAAAGCGTGATAAGATTGAGCATGTGAAGAGAAGGATAACGTACAACGAACTCACCCACGCAGCGCAGAGCGAGCTGCCCTACATACTGGAGGAAATCGTGAAGAAGTACGAGGATAAATTTGTGAGGTTCTTCAACGAGGCGGAGGCGGTCACCCCGCGTCTTCACCTGCTGGAACTCCTGCCCGGCGTGGGGAAGAAAACGCTCTGGGCCATCATAGATGAGAGGCGCAAGGCACCCTTCAAGAGCTTTGAGGACATAAAGGCGAGGGTGAAGGGCATACACTCCCCGGAGAAACTGATCGTGGGGAGGATACTCCACGAGATCAAGCACAGGGATGAGAAGTACAAGGTCTTCGTGGCCAGGTGATCCCTGTGGCGCGCCTCGGGCAGCATTTTCTCGTTGATAGAAAATACGTGGAGATAGCGCTGGATGCCGCGGATGTCGGCGGAGACGATGTTGTTCTGGAAATCGGCCCCGGGAAGGGCGCGCTGACGTCCGGGTTGCTGGAGCGCGGTGCGAGGGTAGTGGCCGTGGAGAAGGACCCCTTCATGGTTCGGTATCTCAGGAAAAGATTTTCTGAGGAGATTGAGAGGGGCACCCTTCACCTCGTAGAGGGCGACGCTCTTCGGGTGGAATTCCCGCCCTTCAACAAGGTAGTTTCAAACATCCCCTACGAGATATCCTCACCACTGACGTTCAGATTGCTGGACATAGGATTCGAGGTCGGAGTCATCATGTATCAGATGGAGTTCGCGGTGCGGATGACCGCGCCCCCCGGGTGGAAGGAATACTCCCGTCTCAGCGTCTCCGTGCAGTACAGGGCCGACGTTGAGATAGTGGAGATCGTGCCGCGAACGGCCTTCCGTCCGCCTCCGAAGGTGGACTCTGCAATAGTGAAGATAGTCCCCAAGGAGCCCGAGGTTCCCGTTGAAGATGAGAAGTTATTCGATGAGGTTTTACGGCTTCTCTTCTCCCACAGGCGGAAGAAGATAAAGAACGTGCTGGGCATGGACGTGCCCTACGGCGACTTCAGAGTGGAGGAGCTGGAGGTGCCGGAGATAGTGGAACTCGTGAATTATCTCCACGCGAAGGAAAAAGGTAAATAAGCGGGCGTGGATATATGACCGTGGGGGAAGAGACGATGCCCATCACGGTTCGCGATGAGGAGTACCTGGAGGCCATGTATCTGCTGAGGAGGAGCAAGGGCTCGGTGCGCCTGAAGGATATCGCTGAGATGCTCAACATAAGGGCACCCACGGCCGTTGAGGCGCTGGAACGCCTCGCGGATAAGGGCCTCATAATTTACGAGAAGAGGGGAGTTCTGGACCTCACCCCCGCCGGCGAGGACGTGGCGCGTGAGATTTACTCCAGACATCAGGAATTGAAGGAATTCTTCCAGGAGGTATTATCGCTGCCCGAGGATGTGGCGGAGGAGGAAGCGTGCAGGATAGAGCATCACATCAGGCCGGAGACACTGGAGAGGATGACGCGCCTGACGCGCAAACTCCGGGACATGGGCATCAGGGTGGAGTGAGAGGTCAAGCGTGGGATACCTTTTTATCCGGCCATACAATGGGCTGCCCATGACCACCATCGTCGCGGTGGGCAATCCCCTCCGCGGGGACGACGGCGCCGGCATATACGTCGGAAAGTTGCTGGAGGGCCGATTACCCGTTGTTTTCGCCCACACGGCGCCGGAGAACTTCGTCGGGGTACTGAGGAGGGCGAGGGAACCCCTGATATTCGTGGATGCGGCCCGGATGGGGCTGGAGCCGGGCGAGTTCGCGCTTGTGGACCCGGCGG
>MTNG01000002.1 GCA_002011395.1 Candidatus Aciduliprofundum sp. JdFR-45 | reverse complement strand
TTCTCCTGCCGTGCTTTCCGGCGATGTCCCACACCGTAGGCTCCTTTATCTTCGTGGAGTTGGCTATCCATATATCGCCGTAGGAGTTCCCCTTCCTGTGCCTGAAACCGTAGAGACCAAGCGTCCCGGGATCCTTCCCCGTGGCCATGCACATCCAGGCGGGGATGGTTATGGGAGGTATTATCGTCCTCATCTCCCCATGGATACCATTCTCCCACAGGCGGCGTAGGTTTGGCGTAACATCCTTAAACTTTTCAAACACGAGGCGTGGGTCCGCACAGTCCAGACCTATCACAAACACCTTCATCTAAGCGCCTCCAGAACGACGGCCACGAACTTCTGGGCCTCTCCGGGCGGGAGTATGGCGCCCATCACCTCGCGCTTCCCTCCCGCGAAGTAACCGCGGGACTTCGCGATGTCTATCAGATGTGATATGTCGCGGTCTACGCTCCTCACGTACATCTCGTCCCTGTCGCCCCGCTCGTTTATGACTATGGCGGTAGCCCTGCGACCCCATGCCAGACGGCGTGTGACGGTAGAGATAATATGATACCGGGTGCGCATGCGGAGAAGGAGGATGCCGTCCACCGCCTCCGGCTCAACCGCAAGACACCTCTCTATCTCCCTCTCAACCTCCTCTACGTTTCTCCGCAGGCGCTCGCATCCCAGAACGGCGTCGAGACCTTCTGCCACAAGATGCACGTTCTCCACGACCTCGTCCCTCCTGTCCACCTTGTAACTGGAGTCCAGGAGGTTCACCGCCGTTAGAAGGTCCTCAAAGGCGCGTCCGGATTTCTCAAGATACTTCTGGATCTCCCCGCTGAATTCTGTCTCCAGCGCTCCCTTTCCCTTGTCCCCCACGATGCCTAGGGCGACGAGGTGATCAAAGGGGAGGGAGTGGCGTTTCATGATGACCGTTGTGGCCGAGGGATAAAGATGACCCTCAAGTGCAGGATTGATGTGTTCAAGGGCGCAGGAAACGCGCTCCCGCGTGAGGTGGTGGTCGTATATCCGCAGCCGGGCGAACTCGCACACCCTGTGAGCGTCCGGGAGGTTCATGTCGGCGATTATGACCTCATCATGGCCCCTGAGGGCGTTTAAGTCCTCCTCGCAGAGAAAGTAGTTGCCAATGGTGGGCGTCATGTGCTCCTGCTCGCCGTGAACCCTCATCAGGAGCGCGGCGGAACATATCCCGTCTGCATCCCAGTGATGGAGTATCATGGGTTTCACTCCACGAAGGGGTGGTCAAAGCTGAGAATGGCTTCGGCCACCTCGGGGCGCATCATGGTCTCCGGCGGCCTCTCGCCCCGGAGCAGCATCTCGCGTATCTTCGTGCCGGAGAAGTTTATGTGGTGCTCCGGCCCGTGGGGACATATCTTGTCGTTGACCACACCGCCGCACTTCGCGCAGTGGAAGAACGACTTGAAGAACATGGGGACTATCCCGAGATCCGGGTAGTAATCGAATATCTCCTGGGCCTCAAAGGGGCCGTAGAAGTTGCCCACGCCTGCGTGGTCCCTTCCCACTATGAAGTGCGTGCACCCGAAGTTCTTGCGGATTATCGCGTGGAATATCGCCTCGCGGGGGCCCGCGTACCTCATCTCTGTTTCCAAGACAGCCATGGTGGCGCTGTCCTTCGGATAGTAATGTTCGAAGAGCACCTCGTAGGTCTTTATTATAACCTCGTCCTTGAAGTCGCCCCTCTTCTTCTTGCCTATGAGGGGGTTTATGAACAGCCCGTCCACAAACGTTAGGGCCGTCTTCTGCACGTACTCGTGTCCTATGTGAGGCGCGTTCCTCGTCTGGAATCCCACGACCGTCCTCCAGCCGCGCTCCCGGAAGAGGACGCGCGTCTCCTTCGGCCAGAGCTTGTAGCGGGGGAAGTTCGTGGGCGGATCTTCCAAGAGCGTTATCCTGCCGCCGAGCAGGTGGTCCTTCTTCGCGTAGATGCGCGCAACGCCCGGATGCTCCTCCGAGGTCGTCTTGAACACCTTCTCCGCGTACCTCTTCTTTTCGTAGGAGAATATCTCCTCCACATCCAGTATACCGAGAGGTCGCCCCTCATAGAACAGGGCAAGCGTGTCGCCCTCCAGCACACGGGCGATCTCGTCCCTGTCTGCATCTATGACTATGGGGATCGTCCAGGGGAGGTCGTTCGCCAGCCGTCCCTCCTCCAGAACCACCTCAAAGTCCTCGCGGCACATGTACCCCTCAAGGGGCGAGAAAACGCCGTGTCCTATGTTGGCCAGGTCCCTTGCCTCATCCAGTGTGAGGTCCCTGCGGGGCATCTCGCGGGCCTCTTCCCTCAGCCGCTCCTCGTGGCTGATGCGATTAACAAGGCGGCCGCCGTGGGGCTTTATCACGGGTATCACCTCAGTCCAGATACCCGAGGGAGCGGAGGCGCTCCTTCACCCTCTCCTCGTCCTCCTTGGAGAAGACCTCCTGCTCCTCCTCGTCCTCGGCCAGAACCTCTCTGAGAACGTAGGTCACGTAGCTGCTGACCGACTTGAAGCCGGTGTCCTTTATGATCCCTTCTATCTTGGCATACAGGGATGCCGGGATTTCCACGGTCACCATCTTCTCCTCCATGGTCATCACCTTTCAAATCGCAGGATGCATAGCAGTAGAATATAAAAAGGATTTGGTGAGGTAAAGCGTGTGTTATCTGCAAAAGTTTCGCAAGTATTTAAAAGATTGAGAGGTGGTCAGGGTGATGATGAATACGCGCGGGTAGGGGTCAGCGGCTGGCAAGGAATACAGCGGACGGAGAGGTGATGTAAAACACACATTCTGCACGTCCGAGCCCTACGCAAACGGAAAATCGGAAAAGTGCTCCATCTATACCAGCGCCACAGAGGCGGACCTGAAATACTAATGTTTCCATTATAGCACAAGTGCATTCGTTGGTCAAATTCTGGGAGATACCTTTATGAGAAGATTTTTAGTCGTGGTGGGAATATGTGTAAAAGGATGCTCAAAAAGGTGAAAATTATGGAAGAGGAAGACCGCAGACAAAGAAGCAGACGTGTTCTTATAATCGGTGTAGATGGAGCCACATTTGATATCATAAAGCCTATGATGGAGAAAGGCATGCTTGAAACGTTTAAACGATTAATAGAGAATGGTGTTCATGGAGTTTTAAAATCCACCATTCCTCCAGCATCAATACCGGCATGGCAGTCTTTTATGACCGGCAAAAATCCTGGTAAGCATGGAATTTTCGATTTTATGACCCGGGTGGAAAACGATTATCACGGAAGACTTGTGACTTCTCGAGACCTGAAAGCAAAGACTCTATGGAAAATGGCCAGCCTTGAAGGGAAGATGTGCATCGTTATAGGGATGACGGGAACATACCCGCCGGAGAAAATAAAAGGTGTGCTAATTGCCGGAATGATGGCTCCGGAAGGCGCTATATACACACATCCCCCGGAGCTCACAGAAGCGCTCAACAGAATGGGCTACGTCAAATTCGTAAGCCCCTCGGAGGTGAAGGACGATTATGAGCTCTATAAAAAAGTACTTGAAATGGAGCGTACACGGACAAAAGTAGCAACGAAGTTTATGAGGGAGCAGGAATGGGACCTATTTGTGGTTATGCTCATAGGTACAGACACCGTCCAGCACGAGCTATGGGCATATCGGGACTTAGTGGAGTCATTTTACAGGGAAATCGACGCCATGATTTCCCAATTTGTTGAGAATGCGGGCGATGATGTGGACATATTTATTGTGTCTGACCATGGATTCGGTGAGTTCAGGAAGTACTTCTATGTGAATGTGTGGTTGCATCAAATTGGACTCCTGAAATACCGCAAAGTGAATATGGATGAAGAGGGAAGCGTGAAGTTAAAAAGGGCCAGAGGAAAGGATGTGAGCTTCCTATACAGAGTATTTTACAAATTGGGCTTAACGCAGCAAAACATTCTCAAGATATTGAAGACTTTGAGAATCGATTGGATAAGAAAATATCTCCCCGAGAATATAAAGAAAAAAGCCTATTCACTACCTCAAACGAACTTGGAGATCGACTGGGAAAACTCCAAGGCTTTTTTATCTTCATTCTTCGGCACGGAGACACAAAGTATAACTATAAACCTAAAGGGACGAGAGCCAAAGGGAACTGTGAGTCCGGAGGAGTATGAAGCGCTTAGAGAATACATCATAAGAAAACTTAAAGAGATAACCGACCCAGAGACAGGGGAACCGATTGTTGAGGAGGTTTACAGGGGGGAGGAGCTATATTCTGGCCCCTACGCAGATAACGCACCCGATATAATCATGCGACTTCGAGATGGATACAAAACCTCCGGCTCGCTAACACCAGAAGAGGTCGTGGGTTCCGTGGAGAAAATCTTCGGCCGGGTGAAGGGGTCGCACAGGCAGTACGGCATATTCATCGCCTACGGGCCAGACATAAAGAGGGGTGTGGAGGTGAGAGGCGCGGAAATAGTGGACATCGCACCCACAGCCATGCATCTTCTGGGCCTGCCCATTCCAGAGGACGTGGACGGAAAAGTGCTGAAAGAAATCTTCGCGGAGGGGTCAGAGGCGGCGGAGAGGGAGCCGAAGTTCGTCCCGCCGGAATACTACGACAGAAAGGAGGAGATGGAAAGGATCAGGGAGAGGGCAAAGAGAATACGGAAAAAGATGGATTGAAATACCACCACGCGCATACACCCACGATGGCGACATTCATACTGGACATGGATGGCGTTCTTTACCGCGATGGTGAACCGCTACCGTGTGCCGCGGAGTTCGTTCGGTTTCTTCGTGAGAGAGGTTGCAGGGTAATATTCCTCACAAATAACTCATACAGGACGCGGCGCGAATATGCGGAGCGACTGAACCGTATGGGAATACCCGCATCGGAGGATGATGTGGTTACCTCAGCGTACATCACCGCAGAGTACCTGACGTGTAAATGCGGACCATCCACGGCCTACGTCGTGGGGGGAAGGGGTATCAGCGAGGAACTCGCCGCGAGGGGCTGGAAGGTCGTGGGGCCGGTGGGATGGAAAGATGCAAAATTCGTCATCGTTGGCCTCAACCCGGAAGTGTGTTATCAAGACCTCAAATACGCGGCCTTGGCAATAAGGAANGGTGCTGCGTTCATAGCCACGAACAACGACGCCACATATCCCGGGGCGGAGGGCATACTCCCAGGGGCTGGAGCACTAGTGGCCTTTCTGGAGAGGGCGACTGGCAGGAGGGCTAAGGTGATGGGAAAGCCCCACGACCCCGCATGGGAGGTCATAGAGCCCATGGTGGAGGGTGAGGCATGGGTCGTGGGCGACAGGATGGACACGGACATGGAGTTCGGGTTCAGGTATGGTGCGCGCACGGTTCTCCTCCTGACGGGTGTGACCCATGAGGTGGGGGATAAAAAACCCGATTTCGTGTTCCGCGACCTTTGCGAGGCTATGAGGAAACTGGAGGTGTTGATATGATCCACACGGAGATAATGGAGGTTGAGACGAGGGGAGAGGTGGACATCCTGGACCTGACGCAGGACGTGGAGAGCGTGGTGAGCAATTCAAAGATACGAGAGGGAATATGCCACGTGTTCGTGCAGGGCTCAACGGCGGCCATAACCACCGTGGAGTACGAGCCGGGTCTCCTTAAGGACATCCCGGCCGCGCTGGAACGTCTATTCCCAAAGGGGATAAACTACGAGCATCACAGAACGTGGCACGACGGAAACGGGCATTCCCACGTGAGGGCATCGTTTCTCAAGCAGAGCATAACCGTTCCCGTGGTGGGCGGAAAACTCGCCCTGGGCACATGGCAGCAGATAGTGCTCGTGGAACTGGACATAAGGCCGAGGCGGAGGAAGGTCTACGTGCAGGTTATGGGGGAGTAATCAGAGAGCGGATATCCTGTATCTCCTCCTCCTTTGCCTCCAGCAGAAATAGTAGTGGGAACAGGCGCCACAGGGCGTTCCACGATAGGTTGCCTTCAAACGTATCGAACCTGCTGACTGCGCGGGAGTGCATCCTGTGAAACAGAACTTCAATTTTTCGCCTGTCCTCTACCCCGTACCCCATGGATTTCAGAGCGTGAAAGACCTCGTCCATAATGACGCGGGTGAACTCGCTGAGGGCCCTGTTCTCCATCATGCTGTCTGGGGCGAGGAGAAACGTCGTCGCGGTCCTGCCGTATATCTTCTCCGGCTGATGACCCGTGCGCCTCTCGCCCACGACCTCCACAAGACCCAAGGACTCCAGTTTCTTTATGTGTCTGTAGATGGTGGAAACGTTCTTCCCCAGTGCTTTCGCTATCTCGGATATGGTCATGGGGCGGATCCTGAGGATATTCAGAATTTTCACCCTCGTGTCCTCCACGACTATCCTTATGATTTCGGGGTCCTTGAGAACCACGATGTCCTTCATTGAAAACGCGAAGGCCTTAATGGAAAATTAACTTTTCCCCCTTCTGTTACGTATGTACCTCACCCTCTCCCTGAGTTCCCCTATGCCCTCAATCCATGCCAGGATCTCGTCACCGTGATGCAGTTTGCCGACGCCTGCGGGCGTCCCCATGGCGATTATGTCGTGGGGGTAGAGCGTCATGTAGCGCGATATCTCGCTTATAACTTCCTCCACGCCGAAGACCATTTCTGAAAGCGAGGCGCGTTGCCTCATCTCCCCGTTCACAGAGAGACCTATCTCCGCATCCATATCCACACGCCTCACAACGCGCGGACCGACCGGTGCGAAGGTGTCAAGCGCCTTGCTGCGAACCCACGGCATGCCGCACCTCCTCACCTTCGCCTGTATGTCGCGGGCGGTGATGTCCAGAAAGACCGTGTAGCCGAGCACGTGGTCCAACGCCTTTCCACGCGGCACATCTTTCGCCTTTTTGCCTATTATTACCCCGAGTTCGACCTCGTGGTGAGGTATCCTTATGAAGCTGGGAATGAGTATCTCGGAGTCCGGCGGGAGGAGGGAGGACGGCGGCTTCAGAAAGAACTCTATCTCATCCGGTACATGCTCCTCAAACTCCTCCGCGTGCTTCTCGAAGTTCTTCACCAGGCACAGTATCTTGGAGGGACGGAGTATTATCTCGTCCTCCTCAAAGGGCAGAGTGACCTCCTGCATGTCAATCATCGGGATAATGATGACTGTCAATATAAAGTTTTGAAGTGATGGGAGCCGGAGATGCGCCCTTGGGCACGCGACAGGGCGAGATAAATTATTTATAGACGGTGCCGTTTAGGATGCGTCGGTTTAAGAGGTGATCACCGTGGC
>MTNG01000146.1 GCA_002011395.1 Candidatus Aciduliprofundum sp. JdFR-45 | reverse complement strand
CAGGACGACGGAGTAGTTCTCAACGCGGAAATCGTCTTCCAGCATCGCCGTGAAACTACCGTCGGGGGCCACCTCGCCTGTGTAGTACGCCACGTAAGGCGGAGACGAATCGTTCCACTCCCCCACCTCAACGGTGAACTCAAAACTGGCCACGTTTCCCGCGAGGTCCTCCGCCTCTGCGAGAACCGTATAATTCCCTCGCAGGTTATCCGTGGGTATGTTAAGATATTCACCCTCGTATGTCTCCTCATAGGTACCGTTGTAGATGACCGCCCTTGAGAACAGCAGCCCAACGTCTTCCTGCACGGTGCCACGGATCGTCTCGCCGGTCCTGACCCTCTGGTTTGCCCACGGGAAGCGTATCCATGGAGGTGTGTTGTCTACGACCACCGTTATGTTGCCCTCCGTGTAGTTGTACCCCATGTATCCCCAGACGTGAAAAACCGTCTCGCCCTCCGGGAGCGTTGATAGGTTTATGTACTTGGGGAGGGGCAGACCTTCCTCGTAGGCACCGTCTGCGGAGTAGAGCAAATCGTAGTCCGTTGCTATCTCAAGGCGTGAGGATGAGTTTCCGTAGGCCGTCAGGTTTTCCACGTGGGTGGCGTTGAGCGTCACCGCCTCGCTTAGAGGCAGCACGGCATAGCACGTGAGCGCGAAACTCCTGTTCTCGTATCCCGGAGCCGATGCATAGCCCGTCAGGGCTCCGGATGTGTTTAGGGTGAACATCGCGTTTCCCGTCGCGTCCGTCACCGCCACGGTATCCCCCACGGACACCGTACAGCCCTCAACCGGTTCTCCCCGGGCGTTCACGACCGTGACGTTGAAAGGCACCCCTGCAAACACCTCCATGGGCGCGCGGATCTGCAAACTCCGGTTCACAACCTCAACGTATCCGGTCAACGCGTGGGGAAACAGATCGTCCACTATCTCTGCCCTGAGCGTCTGGTTGCCGAGGTGAGTGGGTACGAGCGTGAAGTTCAGAGCCGCCTCTCCGTGCCCCTCCAGCGTCACGGTCCTCTCCGCGGTTATGTTTCCGAGCACAACGCGTACCCGACACTCCCCGCCGGCTGAGGCGAAGTTCTCAACGGTAACGCGGATCGCCATGGGCTCCCCCACGTGGCCGGGAGTGCCATAATCAAGGTCCTTCACATAGAATTTGGGATGGGACGGGTCCAGCAGCGCGCTCATCCGCTCCGGGTCGTGGCTGAGCACGCGGACGTAGGCGACCGTGCTGGGACGCATTCCGGCTATGGAGCGGGCGAGCGAAACGCTTATCAGGAGTTCGTCATCGGCCATTCCGCCCGTGCGGAAAACGCCCACGATGCGCACCGCGCCGATATAACTCTTGAACCCACTTGGGAGGAGGACGGTGCCGTTGAGGGGGATGTTCACCCTGCGCTCCAGGTTTATCCCTATCAGACCCTCGCCGGGGCCGGAAGGCATCCTACCTCGCACCAGTCCGCCCCCCTCCATCCGAAAAAATTTGTCGTAGTAGACTCCTCTGGCCACCACCGGTTCCCCGTGCAGAACCGTGAAAACCATTATCTCTGGGCTCACGCATTCCACGAAGGAAAGGTTCTCAACGGCCCACGCTATGCCCTCGCTCATCTCGCTCCTAAGCGGATTGGGGTCGTCGGATCTGGTTATGACGTATATGTCCTCGCCGGACAGGAGTTCATCGGGCAAACGCGCTATCCCTGTGAGCGTGGTGAACGTGGCCGTGAAGAGTGCGACTATCAGGACTATTCCCACGACGGCGTGCCTGGATATTATCACCGGGTTGCACCTCCCCTGATTATGCCCATGGGCGGCACGCTGAGCGCCTCCCGTATGGGTAGGGCCGACGAGGCCATGGATGCGACCATGGTCAGGACGAACGCCATTCCAAGGTGGTGAATCGGGACGAAGACCTCAAAGTAACCCGTGACTGTCAGGTAGGTCACGAGGGCATAGGAGGTCATTATGCCGAGGGATGTGCCCAGCAGAGAACCGAGGAGGGAGACGACGAGCGCCTTGCCCGCGAACGACAGGACGATAACGGACCTGCCGCCCCCCATGGCCCTCACTATGGAGATCGTGCGCCTCTGCCTGACCGCCTCCAGATGCAGGAGGGCGTTCGTGAGGAAGAAGACGGAAAGGAAGGATATGGCGTATATGAGGTATATGTCCGAAGCGACTTCCTCTGACGAGAGGCCGAAGAAGTCCACCATGGACGGGAGGGACACCGCACCCTCAACCCGGTCGCTGAGCAGAACGGCGTTGTAGAGCCCCCGCGTGGAGGGATACAAGGACCACACATCCGTGATGTTCGCTATCACGTAGCCCTCGGGGAAGAGGGAGCGGACGCTCCCCACGACTGTAAGGTTGAGCGATTCGGAGCCGACACGCACGGAGAGTATCTGGCCGGCACCCCCTTTCCACGTTATGTACGCCTCCCCTGGACCGGGGTCGGAGCTCACAACGTTGCCGGGGGGATCAACCACCCCAACGATGTAGGTCTCAACGCCGTTGACCTCCGCGGGGAGAATCAGCATGTACGTGGCGTTGGGGTACGTCTCGCTCAACGTGGGCTCGTCCAGAAGGTCGTCCATGAGCAGGTAGTGGGAGGTTTTGAACTTCTCAACGACCCTCTGACTTGAATGCTGAAAGCTGTAGACGACCGTTGAAACCGTCACGATGAACATCACGGCTATGGACACGGATATGACCGTCATGAAGGTCCTTCTGTCCATGCCGAAAACGATGTTCCTGAGGTACATGACACCGAGTTATCGGAATGCCTTATATATTGGTTTCGCCATCAGATAAATCGGATGGAAATACTCAGGGCCGAGAATCTATGGAGACGGTTTGAGGGACGGGACGTCCTCAAAGGGCTGAGTCTGTCCGTTGAAAGGGGAGATATGGTCCTCATACAGGGCCCATCGGGAGTGGGAAAGACCACCCTGCTCAACATTCTGGCCGGGCTTGACATACCAGACAGGGGGGAGGTGTACATAGAGGGTGAGCCCATCTTCACCATGGATGAGGACGGCAGGGCGAGGCTGCGGCTCAACAAAATAGGAATGGTCTTCCAGGATATGAACCTCATAGACGACCTGACGGTGTACGAGAACATCGCACTTCCCCTGAAACTGGCCAGAAGGAAGTGGAAGAGGAGGGTTGAATACCTCCTGGATTACTTCGGCATAAAGGATATAGCCAGGAAGAAACCCTACCTTCTCAGCGGGGGCGAGAGGCAGAGGGTGGCCATAGCGAGGGCCATGGCCAACGACCCGCCACTCATACTGGCAGACGAGCCCACATCAAACCTGGACGCGGAAAACGCCGAGAGGGTGGCGGGGATGTTCGTCCGCCTGAACGAGAGCATGGGCACCACGGTGGTGATAGTGTCCCACGACCCGCGCATCGGCCACATAGGCAGGAGGAGGTACGTTCTGAATGATGGACGCCTTGAACCGCTTGAGGAATGACGAGCGGTTCGCGCTCACGCTGCTTATACTGCCCGTCCTCCTAGCATCCTCGGCGCTCCACGGCACAGTCGCATCCCTCTTTCTCACCATCGCGGGACTCGTGGTGCTGCCGGGCGCGGTCGTTGTGAGAACCTTTTCCGACCTGCACCGCGAAGCGGCCCTGCTGCTCGGTATACCCGTGGGCGCCGCCATCGCTGGAGGTCTTTCCACCGCCCTGGCCCTCCTATCGGTTCTGAACCCTTTGCTTCTCGGAATGTGTCTCTTCGCCCTGTGCGCTTCCCTGCTCCTGCTCAGAGGCGGGGGGAGCATGGAGTTCGTCCCCAGCAAAATGAGGGCTCTGTTCGTCGCCGCCCTTATGATAATCACAGCAATATGGGCCTACCCCCACATAGTAACAGAACAGCGGGAATACATCACAGCGTATCTGATAACGCCCGAGAACGTGACAGAGGGGGAGAATTTCACGCTCGTGGTCCACCTTGAAAGTTCGTACAGGGAAGACGTGGCGATATGGCTCAACCTGACCTACGGGAACCTCACCGATAACAGGTCCGTCCGCCTCGGTCCGGGGGATGCCGCGGACGTTGAGTACACACTCCGGGCCAACGGAAACTATGGGGTCCGCGTGGACATATACGTGAACGGGGAATATTACGGCTCGCTGTCCTGGCGCCCTCTGGAGAGCAGGTAGTTCAGCGCGGCCCACTCAACGAGGTCGCGCTCGCTCAGCGGCATTCTGAGCGATGCAGACGTCTCACGCACGAGTTGGAGGGCCGTGAAGGGCCCGGCCGGTCTGATGCACCTCACCTGCAATCCAAGCGCGTCCGCCTCTCTGCGTATCACGCTCAGCAGCGTGCCGGGTGAGAGGGAGCCGGTGTATCTCAGCGAGACCTCACCGTCGTCCGCACCGACGGAAAGGCCGTCAATCTCCCGTAGACGGGCCACGAGGGTCGCCGTCTCTCCGGCGACTTCCACCACAAGTTTCAGAGGGTACCTGGAAACGTATACAACGGTCGCCCCGAAGGGCGGCATCTCGCGCGGTCCCATGTCGGGCGCGTGGATTTCATCCGCCATCCTTTCCCGCAGGTCCTCCCACTGCATATGCCCGTTCCGCACGTCCCACGGCGTTCTTCTACCATCCCTCCTCGCCGCCTCTCCGCATAGGTACACGGGGTAGCCCATTTCCGCGGCCATCTCCGCCACGCGCAGGGCGAAGTTCACCGCTGGCCCGATATCCCTTCCGGGGAGCGGATAGACGGGTACAACATCCACAAAGCCGATGCGTGGATAGGCACCGTAGGCCATTGAGACGTCCCTCGTTTTACCGTACTCGTAGAGACGCCTCAGCGCCTCCTGCAGTTCCTCCTCCTCTCCGAGGAGGAGAAATGCGCTCCTGTTGTGCTTCTCGCTGACCTCTTCGCGGAGCAGGTACGGACCGCGAAGCGCGTCCCGCACCTCGTCTATGACTCTCCGGTCCTGCCCCTCGGCGACGTTCGGCTCCACCATCAGCAGCATGTCATCTCCATGCTCCGCGAAAAATAAATATTTGCCCGCACCCTCACGCATTCTATGCAGCGGCTCGTGATAAACGCCTCCGAGATAGTCGTGGTGCCGGACCCGGGCAGGCCACGCGTAGGGAAGGAGATGAGGGACCTGGGCATCATCAGAGACGGACACATCATTGTTGAGGGCGAGAGAATAGTGGAGGTGGGGCCCGGCTTTGAGAGGGGAGACGAGGTCATAGATGCACGGGGGAAGACCGTGCTCCCGGGATTCGTTGACCCGCACACACACCTGATCTTCGCGGGCACACGGGAGGACGAGATGATGATGCGGCTGGACGGCCTGACCTACATGGAGATACTGAAGAGGGGTGGTGGAATACTGAGAACCGTCCGGGCCACGCGGGAGGCGAGTAAGGAGGAACTGGAAGAGCAGGCGAGGAGACGGCTGGACACCATGCTACTCCACGGCACCACCACGGCGGAGGCGAAGAGCGGCTACGGGCTGGACTACGAGACGGAGAGGAAGATGCTTGAGGTCATAAACGGAATGAAGCATCCCGTTGACCTAGTGCCCACGTTCCTCGGCGCCCACGCGCTGCCCCCCGGGAGGGACGGCGACGAGTTCATAGACGAGATGATAGACGTCATGTCGCGGGTGAGACATCTGGCGAAGTTCGCCGACATTTTCTGCGAGAGGGGCGTCTTCACACCCGAACAGTCAAGGAGATACCTCATGGCGGCGAGGGAGATGGGGCTTGTGCCGAAGATTCACGCGGACGAGATCGCCGATATCGGGTGCAGTGCGGTCGCGGTGGATGTGGGCGCCATATCGGCCGACCACATGGTGAGGACCTGCGACCGATCTATAAAAGCGCTGGCCGACGCAGGGATCGTAGCCGTCTTCCTCCCCGGCACCCCCTACGTGCTGTTTCACACGGAGTTTCCACGCGCCAGGAAGTTCATCGAGATGAGGGCCCCCGTCGCCATAGCCACGGACCTCAATCCGAACTGCTTCACGGAGAACATGCAGATGATAATATCGCTGGCGGTTACGAGGATGAGGATGCACGTGGACGAGGCGATAACGGCGGCCACGCTAAACGCCGCCTACGCGCTTGGGCTCGGAGACAGGGGAAGCATTCAGGAGGGCAAACTTGCGGATATAATCGTGCTCAACGCTCCCAACCGCCTGCACCTCGGGTACCACTTCGGGGTGAACCTTGTTGACACGGTGATAAAGCGCGGGAGGGTTGTTGTCAAAGGACAGAGACATGTGGCTTAATCATATAATGTTCAGAATGCCCGTGCTGAACTCCATATTATCGTAGAGCCCTATTGAGTAGTTATCCCAGAAAACGCAGGTGCCCAGCACATAAACCTCTCCGCGGCCCACTTCCAGTACGGCGGCGAGCGGGCTACCCCCCTCCGTGGTGACCACTGGGGACCCACCCTGCACTGAGGCGGTGCAGGGCATGAGCACCCGACGCCCCCATCTGCTCCGGGTGGCGAGGACAAAGAGGGGGTCGCCATCGTGGTTGCTTTTCTCATCCATAACGATGTCACCGCGCAGGCGGATGTTCAGGTTCCTTAAAGCGGTGTTTATTACATCCGCCACGCCGTCCTCGTTCTTGTAGTACCCCGCGAATATAACACGCTTCCCCTCGCGGGCCCACCGGGCGATCTCCTCCGCCTCGCGGGCGGAGAAGGGTTTCTCGGGGTAATTGAAGACGACCACATCGTATCCGCTCAGGTCGCTGAATCTGCCAACCTCCTCCACGACAGCGCCGCGCTCCCTCACCTCCCGGAGAAGTTTGCTGAAATAGTAGTGGTCCGAGATTATGAACTCCCCGTGGGAGGTGCTCCACCCGATGCGCATGCGGGACGCATACGCATGGGGTATATAAAATTTGGCGAACGGGGCGGATGAAAGAATCGCCAGATTCTCGACTTAGCCCGAGGACACCACGAAAGTGGTGGACCGGGCGGGAGGAGGAAATCCCTGATTTCCGACTTAGCACGGCACTATGAAAATGGTGGACCGGGCGGGAGGAGAGAATCGCCAGATTCTCGACTAAGTCCGGGACGCCAAAATGTAATTTTGGTGGACCGGGCGGGATTTGAACCCGCGACCTCCACATTGCGAATGTGGCGATCTTCCGGGCTGATCTACCGGCCCATAATCGGTCAGGCAGTTCTGACCGATGCAATCTGGCCTAATGCTCTCCCTTTATTTATCTCTTTTCATGTCGCCTGAAAGGAGCCACGCCACATGCCTATGACCGCATCCCCTGCGCGGTGGCCGCACCGCCTCCCTCCTCCATGCACCTCCTGAGGAGGTACACCTTCCTTTTCCGCGTGCTCCCGCGAACACGACCCGTCTTTGACGTCACCTCTCCATCTCTGCACATCCTGCTGAGAACCCGGGATATCGTGCCCCAGTTGGCACCGAGGGCCATC
>MTNG01000041.1 GCA_002011395.1 Candidatus Aciduliprofundum sp. JdFR-45 | reverse complement strand
TGCTGCCGCGCCACGACCACGGTGCCGGGGGGGAGAGCGCGGGCTATATCCATGGTGCTCCCGACGACATCGTAAAAGAGAATGGAGGTGAACATCAGAGGATTTCCACGGTGTATCCCATGTCCTCCAGAACTTTCTTCACGCGCTCCGTGTGCTCGCCCTGCAGCACGATCTGTCCGTCCTTGACTGAACCGCCCGTTGCCATCTTCTTCTTGAGCATCTTCGCCATGTCGTGGAGGTCCACGGAGGGGTCAAATCCCTCCACGATGGTCACTATCTTGCCGTATCTGCGCCTGTCCGTCCGTATCTTTATTATGGACTGCTCTTTGGCTATCTCTTCCCAGGGCAGAAGTTCATCAGGTATACCGCCCACGATTACCTTCTTCATATTCCCTCGTCGCCTACTAAGAGAAATTGAGTATATAAATTTTTTCTGAAGTGGGCGGGGTGTACATTATATCGCTCACAGCGGCGCACGACGTCGGAGTTAATGAAGGACTAAGTTTTAAATATTGCAGTGATTTTCGTCTCTATCGCAGGTGTTTCAATAATATGTCAATAGGTCCATCCTACAGCGCATAATGATTTAAACATAAATTCGATTTCCCCACATCCCACCCCGCTATGAAAAGTTAGATATAGGGGAAGCGGCATTATTAGTGTGGATGGCCGATACCTACAGCGCGAGGGAGGACCGCTGCGTTACGGGAATAGAAGGACTTGACAACATTCTGAACGGGGGTATTCCGCGGGGCAACACCATACTGGTGACCGGCTCCTGCGGCACCGGGAAAACGACGCTCAGCATAGAGTTTCTGGTGCACGGCGCCCTCCAGGGCGAGCGCTCCCTGTACATATCCGTCACGGAGGCATCGGATAAACTGCTGAAGAACATGATACCGTACGAGTTCTTTGACCCGAAACTCATAGAGGAGAGGAAACTGATATTCATAGACCTCCCCGTGATATACGAGAAACTGGGGCTCCAGAAACTGGACTTCACGCTTGAGGAGATACAGATACTGGTGGACCAGATAGTTAAGGTGGTGGTGGAGCTGAACGTGAAGCGGCTGGTGATTGACTCCATCACCTCCATCTGCTACCGGCTCACGACAGAGGAGAAGATAAGGGAGTTCATACTCCGGCTTGGCACGGAGCTGAGCGATGCGGGATGCACAACCCTGCTGGTTTCCGAGCTGCTCCCCTCCGCAAAGGGCTACTCGCAGTACGGCGTGGAGGAGGCCATAGCGGACGGCATAATAGTGCTCGGGAACTTAGAACGCAGGGGTGACCTCCTGAGAACGCTCCAGGTCGTGAAGATGCGCGGAACGACGCACTCCCGCGCGAAGTACGTGCTGGACCTCACGCCTATAGGCGTTCTTCTCGTCCCGCTGCTCAAGGGCGGCAGCGTGGAGATGAGGTGATACCATGACGAACATTCCCCTGTCAATAGCGGCGAAGATGGACGAGTACCCCCCCGGATGCTCCGTTTCCATAGAGCTGAATATGAACACGTACTTTGACGTGATCCGGGGTCTGGTGGACATCTTCGCCAAGCAGAAGGACGCCTACGTGTTCTACATATCCGCCACCATACCGTCCAACAAGGTGATGGACCTCCTGGAGCTCTTTGAGGTTGACATATCCAGGATATACTTCGTGGACTGCATAGCCCATATAATGATGGGTGCCACCCGCACCACGGACAGGATACTCTACGTGGAGAGCCCCACCATGCTGGAGACAATAATGCTCAAAGTGGAGTTCCTCACGCGGAAGTACAGGGACAAGACGCCCATAGTGGTGCTGGACTCCGTGAACTCGCTTGCCATTCACAACGACCTCAAAATACTTTCCGAGTTCCTCCACATCTTTGTCACGAGCCTCAGGGGCAAGGGCGCGTATATGATAATACTGTCCCTCAAGGATCAGAGCACCCCCGAGATGGCGGCGATGCTGAATCTCGTTTCGGATGAGGTAATAACAGTTGAATGAGGATGTGATGAGTATGCCCGAGATAAAGGTGGCCGATATTGGCCTTCCGGTCCTCAACGAGGCCCTCATGGGCGGCGTTCCCAGAGGGTACACCATCCTGCTGGGTGGCTCGCCCGGTTCCGGTATGGAGCTGTTTGCCAAGCAGTTCGCCGCCGCCGGGATAGGTAAAGAGAAGGTGGTCTATTTCACCACCACCGAGAGGGACGAGGACATACTCACGACGATGCGTGAGTTCAACTGGCCAACCGATATGAAGATAGTCAACATAGGGCAGGAGTACTACACGAAGGTCCTGGAGAAGGAGCTCCTGATAAGCAGGTACAGGCAGGAGGGTGTTCCGCTGGAGTACATACTGGAGAGCAGCAGCAGGGGTGTGGGCGAGAGGGAGGTGAACTTCCTCACGCGCGTGACGTACGAGGTGTCCAACCTCACGCCCCCATTCCGCATCGTCCTTGACTCGCTGGACTTCTTCCTGGAGCACTACGAACACAGCAAGGTTCTCTCCGCCCTCCGGACGATCAAGGCCCACACCCAGTACAACGAGAGCGTGTCCCTCGTGACGATGCTCACCAACGTTTACAGCACCGCCACGCAGAGCGGCGTGGAGGAGATCGTGGATATAATAATAGAGCTGGAGATGCAGAGGAAGGAGCGCGGGTTTGAGAAGTACCTCGTCGTGAAGAAGGTCCGGAACCACCCCGAGAAGACAGGGGTGTTCAAGTACTACGTGAACAGCACGGGAATCCGGCTTGAGAGGATTGAGTGAGGGGAAAGTTTAACTTCACACCCCTCATACTCGTTTTCAATGATCGCCTCCGCACCGGGGAAGGTCATACTGTTCGGAGAGCATGCGGTGGTGTACGGCGAGCCCGCCATAGCGGCTGCCATATCCCTCCGCACCTATGTTTCTCTCAGGAGGAGTTCGCACCTGACCATAAACGGACACGTGCCGGAGGAGGGGAGGCACAGGTACGTGCTGAAAGCGCTGGAGTTGTCCGGCGCACCCAGAGGTCTTGAGATTCTCACGAGGAGCAGCATACCCCCCGCCTCCGGGCTGGGCTCGTCCGCATCGGTCAGCGTGGCTACCGTCGCTGCGTCCCTCGCGCTCAGGAAAGGCGGTTTTGAACCCGAGGAGGTCGCGCGGCTCGGCTTTGAGGTTGAGCACTCGGTGCAGGGGAGGGCCAGCCCCACAGACACATCCACAGCCACGCACGGTCACGGCATACTCGTGGACAGGGTTGAGAGGGGAGGGCTCCTCTGGAGGATAAGCCGTGGAGACACAACGTGGTACATGCATCACATTGAGGTTCCCGACCTCACCCTTGTGGTCGGGTACTCGGGTGTGAGGAGTTCAACTGCGGAGATGGTGGCGAAGGTGCGCCGCTTCGTGGAGTGGAGTTCCTTCGCCCGCGATGTGATAAGGGAGATAGGGCGCATCTCTCTGGAGGCCGTGAAGCCGTTGGAGGACGGGGACTGCGAGAAACTCGGAGAGCTCATGCTGAGAAACAACAGGTGCCTGACGATACTCGGAGTCGGCCATCCGGCCCTCTCCCGCATGATAGAGGCCGCGATGAAGCACTCCTACGGGGCGAAGATAACGGGTGCCGGCGGAGGGGGGAGCATAATAGCCCTCACTGACAGCCCCGAGGAGACGAAGAAAGCCATAGAGGACGCCGGGGGAAAGGCATACACAGTGAAACTCGGGGGCGAGGGTGTTATGCTTCACTGATGATCTCCGCGATGCTCGCCACGCTGTCGTCCTCCTCCACCTTTATCACCCGGACGCCCATGGTGGCACGGGAGTGGACCGGCACCGCGGAGGAATGGAACCGAATGGTCTGCCCGTTGCGGGTTACGACAAGTAATTCCTCTTCACCCGATACGTTGAGGGCCCCCGCGAGGTCTCCCGTTTTCTCCGTCAGGCGGTGCGCCCTCACGCCGTGGGCACCCCTGTGCGTCCTTCTGAACTCCTCCACGGGGGTTCTCTTTCCGTAGCCGTTTTCGGTTATCGTGAGCACGTGGGGTCTGGAGATGGGTATCGTGGTCATGACCTCATCGCCGCCCCACAGGCGTATGCCTATGACGCCCGCGGCGCTCCTGCCCATGGGGCGCACCTCGTTCACGCCGAAACGGATACCCATCCCCTTGCGCGTGATGATGATGACCTCTCCGTCCTCGCCCACCTTCCGGACGTCCATCAGCATGTCCCCCTTCCTCAGGTGTATGGCTTTTATTCCCGTGCTCCTGGGGCGTGAGTACTCGGATAGGGGGGTTCTCTTAACCCTGCCATGCCGCGTGGTGAAGAAAAGGTATCCCGTGGAGAAGTCCCTCACCGGGAGGACGCATATCACCTCCTCCCCTTCATCCATCCGGGGGAGAAGCGACTTTATGTGTTTCCCCCGCGTGCGCCTTCCGCCCAGAGGCACCTCGTATCCCTTTAGCATGTAAACCTTTCCGTAGTTGGTGAAGACGAGTATTTTCGTGTGTGTCGTGGCTGAGAAGACGTCCTTGATGGTATCGTCAACGGCGCCACCGTCCGTGGTCACGCCCTTCCCGCCCCTCCTCTGCCTGCGATACTCCTCCGGCGCAACCCTCTTTATGTAGCCCCCTGAGGTGAGAACGAACACGTACGGCTCGTCGCTTATGAGCTCCTCTATGCTCCTGCGCTGTATGGACTCCTTGAGGATGACCGTGCGCCTCTCATCGCCGTACTTCTTTCTGATCTCGTGTAGTTCTTCTTTGATTATTGAATACCTCTTTTCCTCGCTGGATAGCACCTCTCTGAGGTATTGGATCCTCTCTTTCAACTTCTCCATTTCCTGGCGGAGCGCCTCCCTCTCCAGCCCCGTGAGTTTCTGCAGGCGCATCTGGAGAATGGCGTTGGCCTGCGCTTCCGTGAAGCCGAAGCCGGCCATGAGGCGTCCCCTCGCCTCCGCCGCGTTTCTGGAGGACCGTATGGTCTCTATGACCTCGTCTATCTGGTCGAGGGCCCGGAGCAGCCCCTCAACGATGTGCGCCCTCTCCTCGGATTTCCTGAGTTCGTACTGCGCCCTCCTTATGACCACGTCCATGCGGTGCTTCACGTACTCCTCTATGAGCCCCTTCAGGTTGAGAAGACGGGGCACGCCGTCCACGAGGACGAGGCACTTCACCCCGAATGTGACCTCAAGGGACGTGTGCTCGTACAGTTTATTTATCACGATGTCGGGATTTGCATCGGCCTTCAGCCGGATGGTGACCCTCATGCCCTCCCTGTCGCTCTCGTCCTTCAGGTCGGTTATCTCCGGTATCCTGTCGCTGCGGACCGCCGCCGCTATCTCGCGCACTATCTCGCTCTTCTTCGTCTCGTAGGGGATCTGCCGTATGACGAGGTATGTTGTTCGCCCGGAGGTCTCCACCTCCACGACGCCCCTGACCCGGAACTTGCCTTTCCCCGTGCGATACGCCTCCAGAAGGCCGTCGTACCCTATGACTATTCCGCCCGTGGGGAAGTCGGGCCCCTTTATGAACTGAAGGAGGTCGTCCACGCTGCAATCCCTGTTGTCTATGTAGTGCAGGATGGCGTCCACAACCTCGCGCAGGTTGTGCGGAGGGATGTTTGTGCTCATCCCCACCGCTATTCCGGAGGAGCCGTTCACGAGGAGATTCGGGAACTTTGAGGGGAGAACAACGGGCTCCCTGAGGGTCCCGTCGAAGTTGGGAACGAAATCCACGGTCTCCTTCTCTATGTCCACCAGCATCTCCTCCGCTATGCGGGAGAGACGTGCCTCCGTGTAGCGCATGGCGGCCGCGGAGTCGCCGTCCACACTCCCGAAGTTCCCCTGACCGTCCACGAGGGGGTAGCGGAGGGAGAAGTCCTGCGCCATTCGCACGAGGGCATCGTATATGGCGTTGCCCCCGTGGGGGTGATACTTACCCATCACCTCGCCCACTATCCTGGCGGACTTCTTGTGCGGCTTGTCGTGGGTCACCCCCAGTTCGTACATGCCGTAGAGAATCCTCCGGTGCACGGGCTTCAATCCATCCCGCACGTCAGGGAGTGCCCTCCCCACGATCACGCTCATTGCGTACTCCATATACGCGGTCTTCATCTCCTCCTCAACGGGCACTTCCCTGACGTTCATCTGAGGGGGATATGGCTGGGCGTACTTAACCTTATCACCGCGCGGGTGCGGTGGTATTGAAACACGGCCTGTTTTTGTACAGGCGCCCCCTCGCAGATACCGGTGAGTCATAACTCGGGATAAGACAACCCTCACACCAGCGGGCGCACACCTTACCCCTGCATGGGTTTTCTTTAAGATTCCATCATAATCCAGATTCATAATCGCAAATATGCCCTTTTTTCTTTCCACTATTGCGTATTTTTTCCACGATTTCTTCTCTTTTTTCCGGAGATATAACATATTCCACAATATTCAGAAAGCTTCTCTGCGGTCTGTTGGCGGGGAGGGTCAAATCACCGATGTGGAACAAAACCCCATTCTCCATTTCGCATATATCCCACACCAACCTCTCCCTTTTCTTTTTACCCATGTACTCCAAGAATTCGCTCCCTCCGTTTTTATCTATGACCGAACTGCTTAAATACATCAATGGTGGTAGATAACAATCTACATCAATCTCACCATGTTCATAAACGTGATACCTAACCTTAAACAGACCATTATCACACACAAGATCCTCTTCCAGGGGACTCCACTCATTTATGTTCATATACGCATACTCCGGCTTCGTTTCCCTCGCCACGTCTCTCATCAGATCCACCAGAAAATCCTCCACCGCCCGGCTCAATTTTTCATCCGCCAACAAAAAATAATTCTCGTACGTTCCGAAATCGAGGGCGATAAAATATTTTTTACCAGTATAATTATACCGCGTGAATGGGGTATCTATATCCACGTACGGACCCTCCTTCTGCCCAAGAGGGAACGCCGGCCAGTTCTTATCGTATTCCACACCCCACTTATCCAGATACCTCCTCGGTGGAAATGCCTTAAACGCCACTTTCTCTATCCTCTTCGCTAACCGGATCCAGTGCTCATGCTTAATGTCCTCTATCCCCCCGTCCATCCTCTCTTCCCACACGATTTCATAACTACCCTCTTTCAAAAAATATGGTAAATCATCGTACTCCACCTCCCGCGTATATTTCCATCCCATTATCCTATCCTCATTTATATATATCCCACCCACCCTGCTGGTGTAATACCCGCTCACGGTCTCGTATTTTTTGGCCAAGATTTCTATTATTTTACTCTTAGCCCAGTACAACTTTCGCAGGTTCCTGGGATACACGAAGATCATCCCCAGATACCTGTCTCCCGCCATATTCACCGCCTAAACTCTATTATCTCCACATCACAATTAACCCTTTCCCTGACGCCACTCCTCTCTCCAAATTAAGCATATCTATCCGTTATCATCTTCACCCCATTTTAATATCTTCCCCCGTCTCCGTACATATCAACCAGCATTATATCCGCCATCAACTCCGCCTCC
>MTNG01000112.1 GCA_002011395.1 Candidatus Aciduliprofundum sp. JdFR-45 | reverse complement strand
CGCAGCGCGGAACATGGCCATAGACGAGGCGGTGCTGAGACACCTGAGTGAGAGCGGTCCCACGCTGCGCATCTACGGGTGGAAACCGCCGGCGGTGTCCATAGGTTACTTCCAGAGCATGAGCGAGGAGGTTGACCTTGACGCTGCACGGGCCCGGGGCGTAGACGTCGTCCGCCGCATAACGGGCGGTGGGGCTGTATACCACAGGTGGGAGGCGACATACAGTATCGTCATACCGCCAGAGTGGGTACCAGGGCGCGTGCTTGATTCCTACCGGGTGATATGCGAGGGAATAGTGCGAGCGCTGCGAGAACTCGGTTTAAACGCATCCTTCGCGGGCGTGAACGACGTGGTGGTGAACGGGCGGAAGATCTCCGGCAGCGCCCAGACGCGGAGATTCGGGGGCGTGCTCCAGCACGGCACGCTTCTCATGGATGTGGACGTGGAGGAGATGTTCTCCCTCCTGCGCGTACCCTCCGAGAAGGTGAGGGACAAGATGATAAAGAGCGTTAAGGACCGCGTCACCTCTCTGAAATCCGAGGGCGTGGATGCGGATTTCCGCCGGGTCGCGGATGCCCTGGCCCGCGGGTTCGCGGAGGCCATGAACCTCAAACTCGTTGAGGGCACGCTCACGGAGAAGGAGATGTCCCTCGCGCGTGAACTGGAGGTGGAGAAGTATGGAAACGACGCGTGGAATTTCAGAAGGTAACGCGGTGTACAAGGTCGCGGGGGGCAAGATGATAAAGGTCCGCGCGAGATTTGCCGGAGACGTGATAGAGGACATACGCATCTCCGGCGACTTCTTCCTGCACCCCGAGGAGGTCATAGAGGACGTGGAAAGGTCGCTCAGGGGCGTGAGGATACACGAGGTGGAAAAGGCCGTCGCCGACGCCCTGCGCGGCGTTGAGTGCGTCGGCGTGAGCCCTTCCGACTTCTGCACCGCAATAAGGATGGCACACGAGGCGAGGAAGTGAATGCGTTAACGGTCGCCGGCGTGGACCTGGCGGCGAAACCGCACAACCCAACGGGCGTGGCTTTCATAAGGGATGGCAGGGCTGTGGCCGCCACGGTGCGGGACGATGAAGAGGTAATAGAGTTCATTGAAAGATGTGAGCCTGCTGTGATAGCCATAGATGCGCCCCTGCTGATGAGCGAGGAGAGATACGCGGAGAGATTTCTGAGGAGATACAGAGCGCTTCCCCTCACAATACCCGATATGAGGGTTCTGTGCAAGAGGGCCATCGCGCTGAGGGTGCGCATTGAGAACGCGAGGGTGATAGAGGTCTTCCCCACCGCAACCGCAAAGATTCTGGGGTTCTACATTAAACCGAAAATCCGCATGATGGAGCATCTCTGTCGCATCCTCCGCGTGGAGAGCGGCGGTGAAAATGAGCACGAGGTGGACGCCATAATATGCGCGTACACAGCCCTCCTCCACGTGAAGGGGTGCGCCGTGAACGTGGGAGGGGTGGTGGTGCCTAAAGCAGTATGCGCTCCACGGTGAGGTACCTCACAGGGTCGCCGAAGCCGAACAAGAGGGTTTTCCTGACGCCGTGCGCCAGGCGCACCGCCCTGCTCACAACGTACCACTCCACGCCCCCCTCCATGTAGTGCGCGAGGTACTCGGCGTGCTCCTCCATGCTCTTTCTGTAAGCGCGGAAGTGCGTTCCGTACTTGAACCCGCTCCTGACGAGAAGGCCCCTTTCTGAGAGGTCCTCGTAGAGGCGGTAGCGCCCCCTGAATGCCGGAATGGCCTCCGCATACATCTCCATCAGTTCCCTCCACGTCGTCCGTTCACCGTCCACGTAGGCCTCTGCGAGTCCCTTTCTGACGAGGTAGGTTATCTCAAAGGGGGACAGGTCACCCGTGTAAAAGGCGCCCGCCTTTCCCGATATGTCCACCCGGCCAACATCCCCCCGGGCGTATTCGCCCGACGGCTCCGCCGTGTCCACCCTGTAGTAGGTCACGTCGCCGTCCAAATCCACTATGCCGAAGACGCAGGGCACCCTGGCGGCCACCTTGGCGGGGTGAAATCGCTCTCCCTCAGGTATGGGCACCAGGGTGAAGTGCTCCCCGTCCCTGAACGGGTTCACGCCCCTCTGATACACGCGAAACGCTCTCCGGAGAACCCTGATGTAATAGCCCCTGTCCCTCACGTCGCTGTAAACGCGGTACCTCACCTCAAAGCGGTCGTCCCCGCGGCGGAAGACCTCCAGCGCCCCCTCCGGAGATGACAGGCCCTCCACGCGTATTCTGCCCCTCTCCAGAAGATAGGCGGTCTCAACAGGCGATAGGTGAAGTTTTCCCTTCTTCATAACCCCAAAGAAACCGCGGGAGTACAGCCTGTTCGCATCGTCTCCCGTGCAGATGGCGCCCTTCTCGGTCAGCAAACACGGCATGGTCAGGACCTTCCGTCGGGGTTTATATGCGCGAATACCTCCGCCACGTTCTCCCCCGTTCTGGCGCTTGTCATGTACAGGGCAGCGTTCCACCGCGATGCTATCGGCTCTATGTCGTCCCTCCACAGCCGCGCCGCGTACTTCATGTCGCACTTGTTGCCCGCGATGGCGATGGGTCTGCCGGGCAGGAGCGAGGACACGTACGGGAGCACCTCATTTGCCCACTCCAGCGTGGCCTCATCAGTAACATCCAGCACGACGACAACGCCCGATGAACCGCGGAGAATGGCCTCCGGATTCTGCTCCTCGGTGCCGAGTTCCCAGATGATCAGTTCGCCCGCGGACAGCCTTTTCCGGTAAACGGCGCTCTCACCGCCCTGCTCCACGCCGTTGGAAAAGCGTCCGTAGACGTAGCGCCTGATGAGGGAGGTCTTTCCCACGCCCTGCGCGCCGATGACCGTGACCTTCCTGATCCTTCCGTTGAGGGGCATTCCGGGAGTTCAATAACTTTGCATACTTAAACGTTTTTGTGACACCCCAGCCCCATGGGGGACCGGCGACGCACAAAAAGTATATGTAATTGAGAAATTATAGTTTTGCAGGTAATGAAGTGCCCCTCCTGCGGGTCTGAGATGGAGGGCGATGCGTGCCCCGTTTGCGGATACAACGCCGAGATAGAGCGGAGTATAAAGGTTTTGATGTCCCTCAAGGGCGTGGGGAGGAAGAGGGCTGAACGCCTGTACAGGTCGGGGTTCACGGACCTGGAGAAGATACGGAAAGCGCGTATAGAGGACCTCATGTCCGTAAGCGGTATAAGCAGGGAAACCGCCAGGAAGATCAAAGAGCAGGTTGAAAGCAGAGGTGTGGCCGTCTGCGGAAACTGCGGGGCCTTCATTCCCGCGGACGCGGCGACGTGTCCGAAGTGCGGTGCCGTGCTGGAGGTTGAGGAGGCGGAGGAGGTTGCGGAGACCGTGGAGGGGGACGTTCTGCAGCAGACCACGTCTGGACTTGCAATTTGCGCGAGTTGCGGGGCCTTCATTCCCGCGGACGCGGCGACGTGTCCGAAGTGCGGTGCCGTGCTGGAGGTTGAGGAGGAGGCCGTAGTAGAGGAGAGGGTTGAGGAGGAGAGGTGCCCCGTCTGCGGCAACCCTCTGGAGGAGGGAGCAACCTCCTGCCCCGTTTGCGGCGCAGTCCTCGTGGAGGAGGAAGAGGTGGCGGAGGCAGAGGGCGCCGAGGCGCCCATTATCAAACTGGGCGAGGATGTGGCTATCTGCGGGTACTGCGGCGCTATAATACCTGCGGCGAGCGAGAGGTGCCCCATATGCGATGCCAACCTCGTTGAGGTCGGCGTGATGGAGGTTGAGACCGCTGAGAGCCCCGACGACGTCCTGAAGAGGGTGTTCCGTGTAGAGGAGATCCCGACCTACGAAGAGGAGGAGCCCGGTGAGGTCAGCGTGCGCATATGCCCCGTCTGCGGAGCGGTCGTTGTGAATGCCGACACATGCCCGATATGCAATTCCGAGGTTCCAGAGGTCTCCCCGATTGCTGAGGAGGAGCGCGAGGTCAGCCTTTCGGACGTCCTGGGCATATGTCCGATGTGCGGCGCCCTCATGGGGTCCCAGGACACCACGTGCCCCGTTTGCGGCGCCGAGGTCCACGGAACCGTGCGCCTTGAGGCCGTGCAGGGGGGCGATGAGAGGGATGAATTCGCCGAGGCCGTTCAGACGCTGGAGCGGTTGATGGGTGTTCCGGAAGAGGGGGGCACGGGCGCCAGGTCTGAGGTGCCCGTTCCCGATGAGGAGATCCGGGAGGAGATGGAACGCGTTGACGCCCTGTTTGAGGGCCTTCTACCTGAGGAGGGCGAAGGCGAAATAGCGGAGGGGCTGGAAGAGATTGAGGAGATCATAGAGGGGGCTGAGGAGACAGCGGTGGAGGAGGCGCCACCCGTCGGGCTTGAGGCGGAGGAGGGGATGGAGGGACTTGAGGAGATTGAGGAACTCATAGGGGAAGAAGAGGGCACCGTGGAAACGGCATCCGCATCGGAGGCCGGGCTGGAGGGAATTGAGGAACTGGAAGAGATTGAGGCCTTCGTGGAGGAGGGCGCTGAGGCGGCGGTCCCGTCCATAGCCGAGGTTGAGAGTCCGACCGGGGAGACCCCGCAGGAGATCGGGCCCCCGTCAGAGGAGATACACACCCAACCAGCACCGCAGAGGCGTGTTGAGGTCGCAGCCCCCGCGGCTGCGGTTCCGGCGCCGGCGCGAACGCCAACCGCCGTTCGCCTCCCCGAGAGGAGGGGGAAACCTGCTAGGCCTGCGGTAAGGGTGAAGGCGCCAGCACGCCCCGCGAAGCCGACGACCGTCCCGAAAAAGCGCATTGCGGTCAGGCGGGTGGCGCTTCGCTGGCTTCTGCACGACCTCGGCACATCTCAGGACCTGGCCATTCTGCTCCCCACAATATTCCTTCTGCTCACGGGAACCCTTTCCGGACTCATCCCCTCAACATACCAGACGTCCTTTTACGCTCTATCGCAGATGATATCTTACATGTTCGCGGCCATATACATCGCGGCGGTGATATCCAACAGGCGCTTCACGGACCGGGAGGGGATTATGAAAGGCGCGGGTCTGGCCGCCGCCATTCCGCTGCCCATGGTGACGGCGCTCCTCCTCCCCGACCCCATGTTCGTGCTGGCCGCGTCCATAATCCCGTTTGCCCTGGGAATCCGCCTGAGAGAGGGCACATTCTACTGGCTGCCGGCCTTCTCGCTGGCCCTCGCCACGTCGGCGTATCTCAGTTTGGCACCTCTGGCGATGTGGAATCTCCTGCTCCCCGCCATCCCCGCCGCGGTCGTGCCTGCGGCTCTCCACATGCACGCCAGATACGTGGAGACGCGCGCCAAGGTGGAGATACGCCTCGGCGACGAGATGCTCGTCAAGAAGGCCTATTCGCTGGCGGAGCGCAGATACACGAGGGCTGCCGAGGCGATAGAGAAGGTCCCCCTGCCCGGCAAGGATATACCGTGGTACAGCAGGGGCGTGGCGCTGCTCCGTGAAGGTAAGTACATGGAAGCGGTGAGGGCGCTCAAGAGGGCCGTCGCCATCAACCCGCGAAGCGAGATCGCGTGGAACAACATGGGCATCGCCTACGCCAAGATGGGCAAACTGGACGAGGCGAAGATGTGCTTCAAGAAGGCGATAGAGATAAAGCCCGATTACAAGTACGCGTGGAACAACATGGGAAACGTGTATGCGAGGGCTGAGGACTACGAGACCGCCCTGAGGTACTACGAGAGGGCGCTTTCAATAGACCCGAATTATCGGGATGCGCTGATCAACAAGAGCTACGTCTTGGTGAAGATGGGTGAGTACGAGGAGGCGGCCAGGATCGCTCAGAAACTCATATCACTCTCCACCTGAAAGAGGAATCATCTCCCTCTCTATGAGGTGCAGTTCCCTCTCCCCTATCGTGTAAGGCGATAGATAGACGACGAAAATCGCGGAGGACTCGGCCACAGCGTCCACCATTCTCCTTATGAATTGAAGCACCAGGTCAAATCCGTTCTCGGATATCAGGTACTCTATTCCGTCTATGGCCACGACTTTCCCCTCCCTTATGGCATCCTCCGCCAGGAAGAATATGCGCTCAAGCGACGGCTCCATAGTCTGGAACCTCTCGCTGTCCCTCGTGGTGAGCCACACGACCTCCATCTTCTTCCCGTAGGACTTCATTATCCTGTGAGGGTTTGTTCTGGTCAGGCACAGCACCTTCTTGCCGAAATCCGTCATCTCCTCCAGCATCAGATAAAACCTGTCGTGGTTTGGAGAGATGAACACGTAGGAGTTGCCGTCCTCCATAACCGCTCCCCCCACCTCGCCCAGCACTTCCTTCGCCAGGGGTAAATCCGGTGGTCTCCCGGTGATCCGGGCGAAGGCGAGGAGGCGCTTCAGGAGACCCTCCAGTTCCCGCACGTTGCCCACGCCCTTCATGGCCAGGTACTTTATGACGTCCTCGGGGATCTCAGCCCCCGCTTCAGCCGCCTTCTTCTGGAGTATCTTCAGGCGGGTGATGTAGTTCGGCGGGTTTATAACCACCGTGACGCCGGAGACGAGGCGAGAGCGCAGCATGGATATGACGTTTGGTATGTTCTCCACCTTTCTGTCCGAGGCCACCACGACCTGTCTGCCCCGGGCGAGCATCCTGTCAAGCACCTTCAGGAACTCCTCCTGCGCCCCCGGGTGCTCCGATAGAAGCTGAAAATCGTCAACGAGGAGAACGTCCACGTTCTCGGGGTCGGGCTGAACCCTGCCCGCATCAGTCGCCTGAATGTAAAGCGCTCTTTTCCCCGCCCTCTTCACCTCCACTCCTATGGCGTTCAGCAGGTGCGTCTTTCCCAGCCCGGTATCGGCCACTATGATCAGGGGGTTGTATATGCCTCCTAGGTTTTTCAGCACCTCAACCGCAACGCGATAGGCCACCCGGTTCCCCTCTCCCACGACGAAGTTGTCCATCCTGTACTTGTGCGACAGTCCATCCTCCCTTCCGAAGCCGCACTTCGCGCACGTCAGGTCGTACTCCAGTTTCTCGCCGCACACCGGGCATACGGCCTCGGGGGCGCCCGCCGCTATCTCGTAGACCTCTATCTCCCTCTCCTCAACCCCCTTCTCCTCCTCTTCCCTCTCCTCCAGCTCCCTGTAGACGAGTTCCCAGTCCAGGGGGCTCTTTTTCAGGCGTTCCTCCAGGTCCCGGGCCCACCCCTCCTTTATCGTGGAGAGGCGGGCGAGGAGTTCGCGTGCCCGGGAAATGGCGTTGCGGTACGCCTCAAGTGTCTCCCTGTAAACGGGGGAGTTGGCCTCCATGAGTTCCCGGAGCGGTGTGACGTCAAAGCCCTCCTCCGCCCAGGCGTCCAGTTCGCCCACGTCCTCCTCGCCCTCAAGACTGCCGTCCGCGTGGGCGTATTTGATCTCCTCTATGTTCACCCTCCCGTGGAGTTCAACCTCCACGTCCTCGCGCTCGCTCAGCTCCTTTATCTTCTGAAGCGCGCGGTGACCGCGGAGCAGCCCCTCGGGCCCCTCGTACTTGGCGAGCGTGAGTTCCCCCGCCTCTATCAGCACGAAGCCGAAGAACTCGTAACTGCGGATGGCATAGTATCCGCTGAACCGATACTTG
>MTNG01000126.1 GCA_002011395.1 Candidatus Aciduliprofundum sp. JdFR-45 | reverse complement strand
CCTTTATCGTCTATATCCCCCACCTTCGCGGAAAGGCCCGTGACGGTGCCCAGCGTGTCAAAGAAATCCACCATGAACAGGGCGAATATCACGCCGACGGCCCCTGCGCTCACGAGCCCCGCGAAATCCATCTGAAACGCGATGGGTGCCGGTGATGCCGGCAGCGAGACGGGGGAGGACGGCAGTTGAAAGCCGTTCGGATACAGCGCGGCCGCTGCCCCGGGATCAAGCATGCTCCACACGACGGCCAGCGCGGTGGATGAGAGTATGCCCCAGAGAAGCGCCCCCTTCACGTGATTCACGAATAACACTATTGTAAAGAACAGTCCGAATATGGCGACCAGAGCGTTCGGAGCTAAAAGATTGCCCAGAGATACCAGCGTTGCGGGGTGATCAACCACCAGTCCCGCATTTTCAAGACCTATTATCGCGAGAAACAGACCTATGCCCGCACCTATTGAATACTTCAACGCCGGGGGAAGCGCATTTGCGATTTTCGTACGTATGTTGCTCACCGAAAGCGCGATGAAAATCAGACCTTCAACGAACACCGCGGCGAGTGCGACCTGCCATGTATAGCCCATCGTTATGACCACACCGTATGTGAAGTAGGCATTCAGACCCATTCCCGGTGCGAGCGCGTAGGGCTTTCTGGCGTACAGCCCCATGAGGATGGTCGCGAGCGCCGATGCAATTACCGTGGTCGTCACAAGCGGCTCAAACGGCATGCCCGTCGCGCTGAGTATTGCCGGGTTCACGAATATTATGTACGCCATTGTCATGAAGGTGGTGAAACCCGCCATCACCTCTGTGCGGATAGTGGAACCGCTCTCCCTCACCCCGAAAAACCTCTCTATTTTTTCCCCGATGCCGTTGCGCTCCACAGCGTCCACCGGACGAATATTCAGACGGCATTTAATAATTTTTCCTCGGAATGGTGCATTCCCTGCGAAAACCAAAATTTAAGTGCCCGCATTCCATTATTCCCCCGTGCAGTTCAACGACATAGACATGCGGAGGTGGAAGGAGTACGATGAGATAATCACGGACAGCCTCTGGATCCTTGGAAGGAGGGACAACAGCGGCGCCCACACGCCCGAGTACCATGGAAACTTCGTTCCGCAGATACCGCGCCAGGCCATGCTCAGGTTCACCCGCAGGGGTGAGTGGGTTCTGGACCCCTTCGCCGGGCTGGGGACCACCCTCATAGAGGCGAGGCGCTTGGGCAGAAACGCGGTGGGCGTGGAGCTGAGCGAGGAGATCGCGGAGAAGGCGAGGAGTTTTGTATCCGAGGAACCGGGGGAGACCGTGGCGGAGATACTGGTGGGCGACTCAACCCGCCCCGAGACATTTGAGGCTATCAGGGAGATCATGGACACCTTCCACCTCGTCATACTGCACCCACCCTACTGGAACATAATCCGCTTCACCGAGAGGCGGGAGGACCTGAGCAACGCCCCTACACTGGACGCTTTTCTCAGCGCCTTTTCCCGCACTGTGGGCCTCGTGAGGCCGCTCCTCGCCGCCCGCAGATATCTGGTGCTGGTGATAGGTGATGCGTACAGGAAGGGTGAGTGGATACCCCTCGGCTTCTACACGATGAAGGCGGTCATGGACGCCGGCTTCCGCCTCAAGAGCATAGTGGTGAAGGACATACAGGAGAACAGGGGGAAGAGGGGGCAGTACAGTTTGTGGAGGTACAGGGCGCTGCGCGGTGGGTATTATGTCTTCAAGCACGAATATGTTATGTTCTTTCAGAAGGTGGGCAGATGAGGGAAAAGGGTCTGACTGAAAAGGAAGTGTTTCGCCTTCTCCTGTCGCACAAGGAGAAGGACGAACTGTACGAGGACGGCAGGATACTGAACAGCATGAGCACGCTGCCTCTGGAAATCGCGCGGAAGGCGCACATGATGTTCTTTGAGACGAATCTGGGCAATCCTGACCTGTTTCCCGGCACGGTGGAGATGGAGAGGGATGTGATACGCATACTGTCGTCGCTGATGCACCTCTCCCCTCCCAACGGCGCCTTCCTCTCGGGGGGCACGGAGGCGAACTTCACGGCCGCATGGTACGCCAGGGAGACGCGGGGCAGAGGGCGAATGCTCGTCCCGCAGGGGGCACACTTCTCCCTCCGGAAGGCGGCCAGCATACTTGGGCTGGAGTTCCAGGAGATCCCCCTCGCGGAGGGCTACGTGATGGACGTCGGGGCGCTGGAGAGGGCCATGGGCGACGACGTCTCCATCGTGGTCGCCATGGCCGGGAGCACCATATTCGGCACCGTGGACCCCGTGGGGGAGATCGGGAAGGTGCTGGAGGGTTACGATGCCCATTTCCACGTGGACGCGGCCTTCGGTGGATTTGTCCTTCCCTTCCTGGAGGACCTCGGTCTCTTCAGGGGCGCTTATGATTTCCGCGTGAAGCGCGTGGACTCCCTGTGTCTGGACCCCCACAAGATGGGGATGGCCACCATACCCGCCGGCGTCCTTCTGTTCAGGCGGGATATGATGGCTCCGCTCTCCTTCCCATCCCCCTATCTCACCCGCGAGGCCACTCCTGGCTTCCTCGGAACGAGGGCGAGCGGCGCGGTTGCCGCCACGTATGCCGCGCTTCTGCACCTCGGGCGCGAGGGCTACAGGGAGATAGTGAGGCGGTGCATGGAAAATACCCTCTTTCTGAAATCGCTGCTGGAGGACGAGTTTGAGATACCCGTGGACCCTGTGACGAACGTTCTGAACGTGCGCGTGTCAAAGCCGGTGGAGTACAGGGATTACCTCCGGGAGCAGGAGTGGTACGTCTCGGCGATCAGGGAGTACGGAACGCTCCGGATGGTTATAATGCCCCACCTATCGGAGGATGTTCTGGTGGAGTTTTCGGAGGAGCTCATACACGCGAAGCGCGTCATTGGATGATTCTGACGTAGGCGGCCCTGCAGCCGCAGTCCACCTCTATGGTCACCTGCGGGGATGTGAGGTCCACCCTGAGGCGTGGATTTGCCCTCAAAGCCACATCTCCCAGTTTCGCCTCCATTTCCATGTGTCCCCTCACCCCCCGGACCGATATGCGGAAGGTTGTGGAGCCGAATTCCGCGGCGACTCCTTCCACGTATCTCTCCAGTTCCTCGTGTGGCACAACATCTACCTCCACAGGCTCCGTCAGGTAGGGAGGCGTGCTCTCCGGCGGTCGGGGGGCAAAGAGCACGAGTCTCTTCCCGTCCACCTCCACCACGCCCTCAATCCCCTCCCTCTCCAGGGCGTCTATGAGTCCCCTGAGCGCCTTTTCAACGGGGAGGTTGCGCTTTTTAATTCTATAGAGGTACGGCGACACGGTCCTTCATCGAGCATGGGGGTAAAAATTTTAACGCATCCTCTGTTAGGGTAGACCATGCTTCCCGCGTTTGACAACCACATACACATAAGAGAAAGCGGAGGTTTTCTCAATTCCGTGCGGCGCTTCGTCCGCGCGGGCGGGACGCATCTCAACCTGATATGCAGCCCGCTGGAGGGTGAGAGGGACAGCGGGTACTTCTGTCGCGTCTACGACCACGTTCTGCGCGTGGGGCGCGCCATAGCGGAAATGGGGGTACCCGTCATAATCACGGCCGGACCTTACCCCGTGGACTTCGTGAAGGCGGCGGAAATCGTCGGGATCGAGAAAGCCACGACATGGTACATGGATGGCGTGAGGGAGGCGTTCCGACTCTACGACGAGGGGAGGATACACGCGATAGGGGAGGTGGGCAGGCCGCATTTTCCCGTGCGCGAGGACATCTGGAACGCCTGCAATGAAATCCTGCGGGAGATATTCGCGATGGCCGCGGAGCGCGGTGCGCCGGTGGTGCTTCACACCGAGAGCGCCACGGTGGATACTTTCAGGGAGATTGCGGACATGGCGCGCTCAGTCGGGCTGGACCCCGGCAGGGTGGTCAAGCACTACTCGCCCCCTCTGGTAAAGAGGGACGAGAACTTCGGGATAATCCCCTCCATCATGGCCAGCCGTAGGGGGGCCAGAGAGGCGGCCAGAGGCGACGGCCGCTTCTTCCTGGAGACGGACTTCCTGGATGAGCCGTCCAGGGGTGATGCCGTCCTACCGCCGGAGTCCGTGCCGCGCCGCTTCCGCATGCTCCTGCAGGAGGGGCTGATGGATGAAGACGACATCTGGCGTATAAACGTGGAACTCGTGCAGGAGGTCTACGGGGTTGAACTGCCGTTCTGAAAACCCCTCCACCTGCGCATGAGCCACAGCAGATAGAGAACGTTGGCGACCGTTACACCGGTGAAACCGTGCGTTAAGTCCACTATGACTCCGAAGGGCAGGAGCGAGAGCGAGAGGCCGCCGGCGGCGGCGAAGAGGCGTGTATCATTCCATACGGTTTTCATATAGGGGTATGCATAGAGCAGGTAAATCGCCAGTCCCAACGCGCCGCACGCCGGGGCGGGGAGTCCTGTTCCGGCGGGGGCGTTGAACGCCAAGGCGCCCAGCAGAACAAAGGGAATGCCGAGAAGCCACAGGGTTCTCGCCCGCGGTTTCCAGGTGGCAGGAGGCAGTGGCACGCCTCTCAGCCCGACGTACACGAGTACGGACATCATCAGAAGACACAGGCCGTACTGCCACACCTCCGGGGCGTAGGGTGTCAACCCGATATTTATCAGGAGGGATGTTAGCAGGAATACGGCGAGGGCTGTAAGAATCCCCCTTTTACCCAGCCATGGTCTGTCCCTGCCGTAGAGGCACTCCACGAGCACAATCGGCACGGTTGTGCTTATCACGGCGTGGTATATGGTGAGCCACAGAGCCCATATCCAGTTGACGCCCCAAGCGCGTCCGTACGTGCCCAGAGGCCCGAGGTCCACCCACCTCGGGTCAAAGAAACTCTTCACCGCCACGCCCTCCTCCCACACGCCGTAGGCGGCACCGAAGAGAAGGATGGAGACGTAGTTGAGCCGGAGCCGAACGGCCACCTCGCGTATCAGAAGCGCACCCGTGCCGTAAAGACCCATGAGGAGAGGAAACGCCAGAGGGTTGAGCATAATCTCCACGGGCGGCGAGGAGCCGGAGAGCACCTCCGCGATGAGGGGTGAGAGTATCAGGAGTGTGATGACGGGTTTTCTATTCATACCAATCAAAACCGCACCCATGTATAAAACCTTTCCTTTAAATATGCAGAGGTCTTTACGCAGAGTATGCTCATCACGCTCATCGCCGTGCTCCTCGTAGCGTTCCTGATGGCTTACACCATCTGGAAAAACAGGCACGTCATGTTCACGCTCCCCGCGGCGAGCGTGGGCGTTTTCATACTCTGGTATGTGGCACTGCACGTGGGCGAAGCCCACTTCTTCTTCAACACCTTTGCCTTCAGAACCTCGGAGCCCCTTTCCCCCGGGCTTGTTATGGCTATGTTCTTCCACGTGGAGCCCTATCACATCTTCGGAAACATGTTGGTCCTCATTCTCACGCTCCTGGTCTATTCCCGTCTGAGGGAAGCCCGTCTGGCGATCGCCATCTACCTGACCACGGGCATCATGGCACACATAACGTATCTCGTGGTTAATCTGGGAACCAACATCGCGCTCTTGGGCGCATCTGGAGCCATCTTCGGGCTTTTAGGCGCTCTATTTGCCCTCCATCCTAACGAGAGGATGCCCGCCTTCATAGGCCCTGTCTTGGTCATGGACGTGCGCGTGGTCTACGCGGTGCCCATCATGGCCGCGCTGGAGGTGTTTTTCATGTTCCTCGCCCCCTACGACCATGTGGCCCGGGTGGCGCACATGGGGGGCCTCCTCTTCGGTTACATCCTCGCGAAGCCCATAGCAGGAACGACGACCCGCGCAGAGGAGATCTCGGAGGGGAGGAGGATGGAAATCATGCGGTCGCTCGCCACCACACCCGAGCTGAAAGAAATACTGAGCAGGGTTGAAGAGGAAGATGACCCCATTATGCGCTACTTCTGGGCGAAGGAGTTCTTCCAGAAAAAATTCGGAGATGTGAAGGAGGGGGAGGATGGCTTCGTGGCCGGTGGCGGAAAGTACAGGTTCAGGAAACCCATGTAGTCGTCATATCCAGTCCAGCCACCCTTCCTTCTGGAAGGCCCTCCCTATGAGGATGATGCCCACAATAATCACCAGCACGGGCAGGCAGATGGATAACACATCCATCTTTATTATCCCCAGCGCATCCAGAAGCCACAGGGCGCCGAAGAGCACCAGTCCTATGCCTATGGAAAGGCTGCCTATCTTTATCCTCTTCATAGCCGAACCCTCCTGTTCACCTTTGCCCTCTGGCTTATCCTCATCTTTTTCGCCTCCACGAGGTCTATCACACATCCCGGTCCGATCTCCACTTCCTCTCCCCTCACTATGTCTGCCTTAACGCTGTGGATATATATATACTCTCCCTCTATTTCCTTCGCGGTCAGGCGTCCCCTGAAGAGCCCCCCCCTGGGCTTGACGTGTAGTCGCTCCACCTCTATCCTGCGCACCTCGGAGGTGGTTCTTCTGAGTTTCCACTCCAGCGTCTCGCCTTTCATATCCTCGCACTTCACAAACCCCGCGATTGTACCGTGCTCAAACTCAAGGTTTCTGCACGTAATGCCTCCGGCGATGGAGAACCGCTTTGCCTTCACATCGCCCTTTGTTTCAAGGGCGCCCGCCACCTTGAGTGCGCTGCATTCTATGCTTCCACCACACGAGAGTTCTCCGGCTACCTTCACGGTCTCTGCCCTGACCCCTCTCTCCACCGAGAGCGCACCGGCGACGCTCACCCTCTCCGCGCTCAGATGGCCCCTGATGGTCGCGCTCCCAGCAACCTTCAGCACCTCTGTGTTCAGGTCACCCCTCACGACGCCGCTTCCTGTAATCGTCACCACATCGCCGTTCCTGAAGACGCCGGTGTAGATATCCGTGTCCAGGTAATCCTCCGTCTCCTGAATCTCACGGGCCGCATAAATCTCGGCCTCCCGCATGACATCCTCCGCTTCCCGGGCCGCGAGGTCTCCGTTGATGTTGCTCTTTTCCTCGCCCGCATCCTTCCACCTCTTCAGTATCTCGTAGTAGGTCTCCTCGCTTATCTTCCCCTCTGCTAGCATCCCCTCGAGGGCCCTGAGCATCTCATCTTTGTCCATTCTGATCACCATTTACCTCATGGACGCGGAGGGATATAAAATTTTGTTTAAAAAATAATTTTGTTTGACAAAAAATCTGGTGGTACGCTGAAACATCTCGTTTGAGATCATCAACCGAAAAGTTGATAAATGTTCCCGTCCCTGTCCATACATGCGCCTCGTGCACAGGATGACCTCAGAGGAGAAACTACGCATCGTTTCCCTTCTCAGAGATGGAGTGAGGCATCCGTCCAGCATCGCGAGGGAGCTGGGAATCACCAGACAGGGCGTTGACAAGCATCTCGGTGAGATGTACAGATACGGCGTGGTGGACAAGGAGTGGGTGCTGGGAGAAGATAGACCCCGTGTGGAGTATGCCCTGACACCGCTTGGGGAATTTCTGTATTTGGGGGCGGAGGCGCTAGAAAGAGAGTACCGCGAGAGGGCCCGCGAGTACGCGCTCTCCGAGATGCGGGCGCTGGACGAGAGATTGATATCGGGTGAGATCACCGAGGAGGAGCACAGGAAAGGGATAGCGGCCATAAGGGAGCGCTTTGCGTGGCTTCAGGGCCTGTAAAACCGCGCATCCACCACCACGTGCCACACCCTGGGGGCGTAGGACTTTACCCTCTTTCTGTAA
>MTNG01000128.1 GCA_002011395.1 Candidatus Aciduliprofundum sp. JdFR-45 | reverse complement strand
CATATACGCGTCCTATAACAATACCATCATAACGGTTACCGACATAACTGGGGCGGAGACCTTCGCAAAGGCCTCCGGTGGAATGGTGGTGAAGGCGGACCGCGACGAGGCATCGCCCTATGCGGCCATGAAGGCAGCGGACATAGTGGCCGAACGTCTGAAGGAAAAGGGCATCACGGAGATCATAGTGAAGGTCCGCGCGCCCGGCGGGAACAGGAGCCACAACCCCGGCCCGGGAGCGCAGGCGGCCATAAGGGCCCTGGCGAGGGCGGGGCTCAGGATAATCCGGATTGAGGACGTGACCCCGATCCCGCACGACGGCACCAGGAAGCCCGGTGGGAAGAGAGGCAGAAGGGTGTGAGTATGGAACTGAAGATTATTGAACTGGCTGAGCGGTATGCATGCTTTGAGATAAGCGGCATAACACCCTGGGTGGCCAACGCGCTGAGGCGCACGCTCATAGCGGATATACCCAAACTGGCGATACACAAGGTCAGGTTTCACCACGGCAGGATAAGCGACGAGACTGGTAAGATTTACGATGCCTCCACACCGCTCTTCGATGAGATTGTGGCTCACAGAATATCCCTCATACCGATACCAACAGACCTCAGCATGAACTTCAGGGATGAGTGCGTGTGCGGCGGTGAGGGCTGTCCCAACTGCACGGTCTTCTACACGCTCACCAAGTTCGGGCCCGGCACGGTGTACAGCGGGGACCTGCGCCCGGTGGGCGACGAGAGGTTCAGCCCCGTGGATTCGCTCATACCCATAGTGAAGTTGAACGCGCATCAGGCCCTTATGATAGAGGCGGAGGCCATAATGGGCCGCGCGAGGGACCACGCGAAGTGGCAGGTCACCAGCGGCGTGGCCTACAAGTACCACCGCGAAATAAAGGTTCACAAGGATGAGTGTGAGATATGGGAGGAGATCAAGGAGAAGTGCCCCAATGCGGTGGTTGAGGAGACCGACGATTACATCGTGTTCACCGACGATTACGAATGCCCCGATATAGCGAAGGTATTGAGCTACTGTGAGTGTGAGGTAAAGGAGGACGACACGCGCTATATATTCCGCTTTGAAACTGACGGGAGTCTGAACGCGAAGGACGTCCTGGCCTATGCCCTTCGTCATCTGAGGGAGAGGTTTGGGGAGGTAAGGGAGAGGGCCTCCCTGAGTTGATACACACGCGGGGGTTGCCGAGCCTGGCCAAAGGCGCGGGCTTGAGGGGCTCGTCCGTCAGCGGTTCGTGGGTTCAAATCCCACCCCCCGCACCACCGCAACGTTTTTAGCCACCCGATGAGATTTACGGCAGAGTGAGAACCATGGTGACGGAAGAGGATGTGAGAAATGCTCTCAGAAAGGTCTACGACCCCGAAATCGGGCTGGACATAGTGAGCCTCGGGCTCATATACGACATAAAGGTGGANGGCGGGAAGGTGCACGTGAAGATGACGCTCACCGTGCCGGGCTGCCCCCTCATGAACATGCTCCTATCCCACGCGAAGCGCGCGGTGAGCGAACTGGAGGGCGTTGAGGACGTGAACATAGAGCTGACCTTTGACCCGCCGTGGACGCCCGACAGGATAGACCCCGAGGTCAGGAAGATGCTGGGAATCTGAGGTGGGGCGGCGAAGCCTTTTTATCTCAACCCCCTTTATGTCGTGCTGTGGACGTGATCCATGAGGTTATCAGACGCCTCCGCTCCGGTGAGATCGCGACGAGAGAGGACCTCCTCCGCGTGAAGACGGAGGTTGCAAAGGCCGCCGGGGTAAACGTTCCGCGGAACTCGGAGATACTCCGGGCGCTCGCTCCCGGGGAGAGGGAGGCCTACCGTCACCTTCTCGTCAAGAAGCCCACACGCACGCTCTCCGGGGTTGCGGTCGTGGCGGCCATGACCTCACCGCATCCCTGTCCCCACGGAAAGTGCATATACTGCCCCGGCGGAGTGGAGTTCGGCACCGCGCAGTCCTACACCGGGAGGGAACCGGCTGCGCTCCGCGCCGCGCAGCATTCCTTCGACCCCTTCGCACAGGTGAAGGCGAGGATCGAGCAGCTTGAAACTATAGGGCATCCCACCGACAAAATAGACCTCATCATAATGGGAGGTACCTTCACCTCGCGCCCGCGGGAATATCAGAAGTGGTTTGTCAGGCGCTGCTTTGACGCCATGAACGGAAGGGAAGCGCGAACCCTTGAGGAGGCCCATGCGCTTAACGAGGTTGCGAGGCACAGGTGCATAGGGCTCACGGTGGAGACGCGCCCCGACTGCTTCCGGGAGGAGGAGATAGACCTTGCCCTCCGCCTGGGGGCAACGCGCGTGGAACTGGGCATCCAGAGCATCTACGACGATGTGCTGCATATCATAAATAGAGGACACGGGGTGGAGGAGAGCGTGAGAGCTACGCGACTCGCAAAGGACGCGGGCCTCAAGGTCTGCTATCACCTAATGCCCGGTCTGCCCGGGTCCGACCCGGAGCGAGACCTCCGCATGTTCCGCACGGTGTTCAGCGATGAACGCTTCAAGCCAGACATGCTCAAGATATACCCCACGCTGGTGATGGAAGGCACGCCGCTCTACGACATGTGGGTCCGGGGCGAGTACGCCCCGCTGGAGGGGGATGCCCTGATAGACCTTATGGTGCAGATAAAGCGGATGGTTCCCCCCTGGGTACGCATACAGAGGATTCAGAGGGACATACCGTCGCATCTCATCGCGGCTGGCAACAGGATATCCAACCTCCGGGTGGTGGTGCAGGAGAGGATGCGCTCCCTCGGCCAGGCATGCAGGTGCATAAGGTGCCGCGAGGCAGGGAGGAGAGGCGGGGAGGATTTCGTCCCCATGAGGCGGGATTACAGGGCCTCCGGCGGGAAAGAGGTCTTCCTCTCGTTTGAGGATCCTTCCGTGGATTCCATAGCCGCCTTTCTCCGCCTCCGCCTCCCGGGCGAATCCGCGCACCGCCCGGAGATGAGGAACGCGGCGGTCGTTCGGGAACTAAAGGTCTTCGGTGCGGAGGTGCCCATAGGGAAGAGGATGGAGGGCGCATGGCAGCACCGCGGAATGGGGCGGAAGCTCATGGTGGAGGCGGAGGAGATCGCAAGAGCGGAGTGGGGTGTGGACCGCCTTCTCGTGACCAGCGGTGTGGGTGTTAGAGGCTACTACAGAAAACTGGGATACGAACGCCTGGGGCCCTACATGGCAAAGGAACTGTGATGGTGGGACCGCCGCGACTTGAACGCGGGTCTCCGGCTCCCAAGGCCGGGAGGATGCCAAGCTACCCCACGGTCCCCTGTGGGCTGAAAATCACCCGTAATTAAATAACTTTTCCTCGGTTTCCCCGGCGCTGGAGCCCATTGTGCGGAGCACCCAGTGAGTGTATGTCAGGGCCATAATGAATGATATCATGTAGATGCTCACGCACAGCATAAGGTATGCCTCGGCACTGGGGTCTTCAAAGGATATCGTGCCTTCAACGCCTACCCTGGAGTCGCTGCTGTACACCTGAGAATCCCCAATCCTGAGAAGGTCCCACTCTCTGTTGCCCTCAACCGTTGATCTGTTGAGCGTGAGACGCGAATCGTCCAGCGCTATGCCGTACGTGTTCCCCGTGACCGCGCTATCCGTCAGATAAAGGTCAGATTCAAACGCCACAATGGACCACGTGTTGTTTTTTACCGTCAGGCGTTCCGCCCGCAGGGTTGAGCGATGCACCTCTATACCGTCGTCACCGTTGGCCACCACAGTGACGTTCACCAGATGTGCCGAGGCGTTGTGTAGCAGAAGGCCGTTTGTTGCACCGCCTTCTATGACCGCATTTTCCATGAAAACGGAACCGTATATCTCAACACCCCCGTCGCCATTCATATGCTCCGCATCTCCCCAGGGATCGCGGAAGACGACGTTTTCGGCAATGAGAGTTCCGTAAACCTCAAACTGAGACCTGTGAAGTTCAAGGGTGACATTCTCCATTCTCAGCGTGGAACCCGATGACACCCACGCTCTGCTCCCGGCCGAGAAAACCAGAGTTGCATTGCGCACGGTCACGTTCCCTTCAAATTCCACGTTTCCACCTATGTAGTTGAGACCCTCCATGTCTCGGTTCAGAGTCACCGACGCGGGTGGCAGGGGCTCGTTGTAGAGAACGTATCCCTCCGTGCGCACATCTCCAAAGCCGAAAGGGACGAAGAAAGTCAGAACTATCAGGGCGACGAAGAAAAACGCGACGAGGCCCAGGGGGAGGCGTGCATCCACGGGGCCAGCACCCCGTGCCCTCACCAAGCGCAGGGCGGTTGCAGGTCCGAACATGGAGGTGAAGAGAAAAAGCATAAGAAAGAAGTAGGCGAATACCCCCGGGGAAAACGCGGTGTCCGATGTTATGTACATGGACATCGCAGCGGACAGCACCGCAAGGGATGCTTCAACGAGCGAGAGGTATCTGAGAAACTCACGGAACCCTCGCATGGTCATCACTCCACCGTGACGCTCTTGGCCAGATTCCTCGGTTTATCTATCTCACATCCGCGCATATCGGCCGTGTAATAGGCCAGCAGTTGAAGCGCCACGGATATGGGCACAGGATAGAATATGGGGCGGGTCCTCGGGACGTATATTGTGCGATCCACGTATTTGATGAGGTCCTCATCGCCTTCCGCGCCCACGCCTATGACGGGGGCACCCCTCGCGGCCACCTCCTTGACGTTGCCCAGCATCTTCATATACGTCCTGTCGGGCGGGACGAGCGCCACGACGGGCGTTTTGGGGGTTAGAAGCGCGAGCGGCCCGTGTTTCAACTCCCCTGCCGGATATCCCTCTGCGTGTATGTACGATATCTCCTTCATCTTGAGGGCACCTTCCAGCGCCGTTGGATACGATATGTTTCTGCCTATGTAGAACATATTTTGCGCGGTCTTCAACGTGCGCGCGATGTCCTCTATTTCAGAGTGGCGCTGGAGCACATTTGACACCAGTCTGGGGAGTAGGCGGAGTTCTGTCCACAGGTCGTCGTGAGCGGCGAGGCCGCGCACTTCCGCGATGTGCTGTGCGAGGCGGTAAATGGCCACAATCTGCGTTGTGAAGCTCTTGGTGGCGGCCACGCCTATTTCGGGCCCGGCGTTCGTGTATATGACCTCATCCACCTCGCGTGTGATGGACGAGCCGATGACGTTGGTTATCGCTATCGTTCTGTGCCCCATCCTGCGGGCTATGCGGGCAGCGGCGAGCGTATCTGCCGTCTCGCCGCTCTGGGTTATGAACACGTATATGGCATCTTCGCGAATCCTCTCCCTGTATCTGAACTCGGAGGCAACATCAACATCAACGGGTATTCTCAGCATCTCCTCAAACACGTACTTCCCTATCATCCCGGCGTGGTAGGATGTGCCGCAGGCGACTATTTTTATCCGCTCGAAATCGTTTTCATCAACGGTGCGCAGGTAGAGGGAGGATGTTCCCCGGAGCGTGTTCATAATGGCATAGGGCTGCTCAAATATCTCCTTCAACATGAAGTGCTTGAAGCCGCCCTTTTCGGCGCTCTCCACGTTCCACGGTATGTCCGTGACCTCTCTCTTGACTTCCTCACCGCCGAAGTTCAGCACCTTCCATGAGTTTGCGGTTATCACCGCGATATCCCCGTCCTGAAGGAACACCGCTCTGTTTGTGTATTTCAGAAACGCCGGAACATCGGATGCGAGGAAATTCTCTCCTTCTCCCAGACCTATGACCAGAGGGCTCTCCTTGCGAACGCCTATCAAACGTCTCTCTCCCGCAGCCATCACCACGATGGCAAAGGATCCGTCCAGTCTGGACACAGCACCCATAACCGCTTTGAGAATGTCCCCCTCGTAGAGGTCCTCTATGAGGTGAACTATCACCTCGGTGTCGGTGTCTGAGGTGAAACTGTGGCCCTTTGATCTGAGTTCCTCCTTTATCTCCTGGTAATTCTCAATTATCCCGTTGTGAACCAGAGCAAATCTGCCCGTGCAGTCCAGAAAGGGGTGCGCGTTTCTGTCGGAGGGCTCTCCGTGTGTGGCCCAGCGCGTGTGCCCTATGCCTATTGTGCCACTCAGAGAGGTCTTCCTTATATCGCTTTCCAGAGCGCTTACACTGCCCCTCCTCTTGTAAACCCGTATTTCGTGGTTTCCCACGGCTATGCCCACGGAATCGTAGCCCCTGTACTCCAGGCGCTTCAGGCCCTCCAGAATCACTTCCAGAGCGTTTCTGTTGCCGGTGTAACCTATTATGCCGCACAAGGTCCATCACCTCAGAGGACGGCCCTCCTCTCCAGGACGTCGTTGGCGACCCTCCTCGCTGGCTCAACGTGACAGCCGGCCGCTATCATCACGCCGGGGTCCACGGTCACGCCCGCGCCGAGACGCACATCGTCCGCTATGAGCGCCCCCACCTCGCGGATTCTGAACACCCTGTTGCCCACGACCTTGACCGCCTCGCCCGCGTAGGATGTGAACCTCGGTCCAATCACCGTCCCGCACCCCACCGCAGAGTGGCTGATATAGGATCCGCCCCCTATTATCACCTCGTCCATTATAAGGCTCTCCTCCACGGTCGTCAGAGGCCCTATTTCAACTCCGTCCCCTATGGAACTGGCCCTTATGACGGAGTTGGGACCGATGACGACGTTTTTCCCTATAGAAGTCGGTCCCTCTATGTAGGCGCCGGGCATTATCACCGTGCCTTCCCCCACCTCAACCGCACCGCGCATGACCACGTTCTCCTCAATTCTCCCTCCGTAGGCGGTCTCAACCCATGAGAGGGCCTGGCGGTTGACGTGGATGAGGTCCCATGGGTAAACGGCATCAACCCACGTCCCCTCCGTGACCCTGCATAACAGGCGTGAATCGCGTATCATATGCCTGATGGCCCCCGTTATGGTGTAATCTCCGTCCTCCTCTATGGACTTCCGGATATAATCAAACACCTCCCGGCCGAATCTGAATATGCCCGTGGACACGAGGGCACTCTCGTCCAGATGCGGTTTCTCCTCAACCGCTATGACCCTCTTCCCCGAGAGGCGCAGCACACCGTAGACGGAGGGGCGGTCAGAGAGCGTGGCTATGACGCTGTTCCTCTCCGCCGAGAGGGCGTCCCTGATTACCCGCGCGTCTACGATGTTGTCTCCCGGAACCATGAGTAGTTCTTCGCCCACGCGGTCCTCCGTCAGGGACAGGGCGTGGGCCGTGCCCAGGGGCTTCGGCTGGAACACGTACTCTATGTTCACACCGAAATCATCGCCGTCTTCAAAGTACTCCATCACGTGCTCCTTTTTGTAGCCGACGACCATTATCACATCCCGCACACCCGCCTCCCTTAGCGCGTCAACCACGTACTGCAGGATAGGCCTGTTGGCCAGCGGTATCATGACCTTGGTCGTGCGGTGCGTGAAGGGGCGCAGACGCACCCCCTCCCCGGCCGCCAGAATAACCGCCTTCATATTATCACCCGTACATGGTCGTGCCGGGCCGCGAATGCTTCATTTTCGCGGCCTGGGCGCGTATCTCCTCCAGATGCTTCTCTATCTTCTCCGCCTCTTCGTAGAGGGGTTCGGGGTCTATGTTCATCTCGGGGATTATGGCATTCATCGCCTCTATTATTCGTGCGGCCGCCCTCGCATCCGGGTAATCGGTATGTGCCTCGGAAAGGAGGGCGAGCACATCGAAATCCCTCTTCTTTCCCTCGTTGAGCAGAACACCCGTGACGCCCGATATCACGCCCTCCTCAAACACCTGTATGCTTTCCG
>MTNG01000089.1 GCA_002011395.1 Candidatus Aciduliprofundum sp. JdFR-45 | reverse complement strand
TCCTCTGCGTCACCGCCGCCCTGAAGAAGTCGGTGTGTCCCACTATCCAGTTCGTCATGAACCCGCCGTAGGAGCCGCCCGTGACCCCCACAGACTTCAGCCCGTATTTCTCCTTTACATGCCGGGCAAACGCCATCACGTCGCGGTAGTCCCCATCGCCGTACGCCCCGGTTATGCACGTGGCGAAGTCCTCCCCGTACCCGTCGCTGCCACGCGGGTTGCAGTAGAAGACGGTGTATCCGAGCGCGTTGAGGATGTGGAACTCCATCATGAACGCGTGTCCGTAGGCGGTCTGGGGCCCGCCGTGTATTTCCAGAATGCCCTTCTCGCCGCCCCTGAGGACCCATCCCTCCACCGTGACGCCGTCCGACTCCACGGTCACCCTCTCCGGCGTATTGACCTTAACCCAGCGGTTGAACCTCGTGAGGTTTCTCGTCCTCTTACCCCTGCGGACGTAGAGGTCGGGAGGACGCGTGGCCGTCTGGGACACATACGCGAGGAAATCGCCCTCAACGTCGAAGCCCTCCACGGATATCTCGCCGCCGACGACGGTCTCCACCTTTCCCTCCGATATGCGGTACAGCTCCGCTGAGCCGCGGTGCGTGGCTATGAGGTAAAGCCCGTCCTCTTTCCACGCGAAGCCCTGTCCGGAGCCGAAGAGCACATCGGTGTTTAGGCTGTTGCCCATGCTCGCCTCGAACTCCTCCACGAAGGGCACGTAGTCCCCGCCGTCAGCGTCCAGCCAGCAGGGTTTGAGGTACTCGTGGAACGTCCTCTCGCCGGGGGCGTAGCCCACCGCTATCCTTTCACCTGAAGGCGAGACCGATAGAGGTCCAACCATTCCCTGCCTCGCGGAGATCTTCCTCTCGCCCTCTTTGTCGATTCTGTATATGGACACGGTGTTCCACGGCCTCGTCTCGCTCTCGCTTTTTGTATAGACGATGAAGTCCGGGCCCACGTCGTAGTTCCTCACGTCAAAATCGCCCTCGGTCACCTGCTCCTTCTTACCTCCCACCGACACGCGGAACACGTGCATTCGGGTGTCGTGGAGAAAGCCCTTCCCGTTGAAGTAGAAGGGTATCCTCTTCACCCTCTTCACGTCGCTCTTCCCCTCCTCCTTCACGGCGCCGATGTAGTAGAGGAACTTCCCGTCCCTGGACCATTTGAGGTTCGAGATGACCTTATCCTCGATGACCTTCCTCGCTTCGCCCCCGTTCGCGTTGATGACGTATATGGCGCTGCCCTCCTCGCCGCTCCTCACGAAGGCAATCGCGTTTCCATTGGGGGACCACCGCGGGCTTGTATCCTTCGGCCCCGCGGTGAAGCGCTTGCCGTCCACGTATACCCACGAATCGTAGCCCTCTCCGTCCCTCCTCGCCCGGGCCACCACGTAAGCCACGCGACCCCTGCTCACGCGGGGGTCGGATACGAACCTCAGTCGGTATATATCCTCCGGCTTCATAATGATTGCATGGCGATGCAAGTATTTAGCCATAACGTCCGACGCTGTGGAACAGGAAAAGTGGGGCCGGGACCGGGAATTGAACCCGGGTCAGGGGATCCACAGTCCCCCAGGATGGCCACTACCCCATCCCGGCCATGCTGCGGTATTGGGTTATCCCCATTCCGTAGATAAAGGTTTTCACGGGCGTGTATCTATACACCCGTTTTGTCATCAGCAAATCGTTCTGGATTGTCAAATGTGTCAGGGTAACCTTTAAGTAGTTTTTCGGATTTAGAGTATAATGATGCAAATCCGAAAGTTTGTGAACAGGGAGATGGAGCTTGCGCTTCTGGAGGACCTGCACTCCAGGAAAGGTTTCAGGGCGGTCCTCATCTACGGCAGGAGAAGGGTTGGCAAGACGTTTCTCATAAAGAGGTTTCTGAGCGGGAAGAGGGGACTTTACTTCCTCTGCCTGAGGAGGAGCGTGAGGGAGAACGTGGACAACTTCACACGCGTGGCCGCATCCGCCGGCCTGCCCCATATCCGTGCGGAGAACATAATCCAGTTCTTCGAGCGTATGGCGGATTATCTGGATGGGATGATCATAGTGCTGGACGAGTTCCAGTACCTCGTTGAGAAGGATGAAGGTGTTCTGAGCGACATGCAGTACGTGTTTGATGAAATACTCGGAGGGAGAGACGTCATGGTCATACTCTGCGGCTCGTCCATGGGCACCGTTGAGAGGATGGGCGCGGACATGACTTCGCCCCTCTATGGCAGGTTCTCCGCGAGGCTGAAGGTGAAGAAGATGCGGTTCCGGGATGTGATGGAGTTCCACCCCGAGCGCCCTCTGGAAGAGGTCATGGGCATCTACGGCGCGGTGGACGGCGTGCCCCTGTACCACGAGTCATTTCTGGAGGGGGGGTTTGAGGAGAACATCGTTAGAAACTTCTTCAGGCCCGGCTCGTTCCTCTACGACGAGGCGGAATTCCTGCTCCGTGAGGAGCTGAGAGACGCCTCAACGTACATGAGCATACTCCACTCAATTGCACAGGGGCACAGGAGGGTGACGGAGATAGCGAACTCCATATACATGAACGCGAAGGACCTGCCGAAGTACATGAGCGTGTTGCGGAACCTGGAAATCGTGGAGAGAGTCAGGCCGGTGAATTCCGGCCCCAGGTCCAGGTCGTCCATTTACATAATATCCGACAGGTACTTCAGGTTCTGGTTCACATTTGTGGAGCCCTTCAGGGCACAGATAGAGTTCGGTGAGGTGGATGCCCCTCTGCAGCATTTCAGGGATGCCTTTCCGAGGTACATGGGAACCGTGGCGGAGGAGGTTCTGGCGGAGGTGCTGAGGAGCAGGTATCCCATGGTGGGGAAGTGGTGGCACAGGGGAGACGAGATAGACCTCGTGGCCGTTGGGAAGGGGGAGGTCCTCTTCTGCGAGGTGAAATGGAGGGGAAGGAAGGCGGGTTACAGGGACTACGAGGAACTTGTGAGGAGGAGCGAACTCGTGAGAGGCTACGAGGGATACAGAAGGAAATACCTCATTTTCAGCAGATCCGGCTTCAGGGATGTTGTGAAACTCAGGGAGGAGGGGGTGATGCTCTGGGACCTGAGGGCGCTGGAGAGGGAACTGCGCGGAGAGGGCACTTCGTCCCCTTCCGCTTGAACTTCCTCTGAAGCGCGAGGACGAAGAGGGCGTTCAGTATGATGCCCAAGAGTCGCTCTGGGAGGGTGAGCCACGTGAGGGCGCTGTATTCTTCAGGGGGCATCTGGTAGAGTGTTGAGAAGCTATGGAGGATGTGCCACTGCAGGTTGTTCCATAGCTCCTCTGCGATGAGGGCATATCCGACGCCAAAGAGGAGCGGGGAGCATACAATCCAGAGGAGCGGGCGGAATGGGCTCTCGCCGTAGTTGCTGAACAACCGATAAACGCCCAAGAGGAATCGGTAACCCTGGTCGGAGAGCCGTTGTGACAGTCTCCTCCACATCAGTTTGTAGACTCCCGAAGCGAGTTTTTCCAGTGCGAACTGCTCCCCGTGTTCGAGCCACCTGCTGCGCGCCCGCATCTCCCTATGTGGAAGTCCCCTGCCTCCACGTGCCTGTTCCCCACCTCGACCCAGTACTCGCCGAGCGGAAGGCGATCTTCTGGCTCGAGCGATTCTTTGCAGATGGGGCATTCAGGGCTATTTTTCTCATCGGTCCATGCCAGACTGTGGCAGTTGGAGCAGACATACACATTCCCGATTTTCGCTTCTTTCAGTTTCAATTTACGGCGGAAAATTCGTCTTTTCAATGCGGTGTTCCCATGTGCCAGGCAGCACTTCGCACTATGCCCTTTCTCAACCCATATGGGGCCGGCACATTCAGGACACCGATAGACAGTACCTGACCTTTCCTCCACAACCTCGTTTTCCTTCGTTTTTCCGGACAGCAACTCGTCGAATATCGCCGCCCTCCCACTCCTCTGTTCCCACTTCACCAGGTTGAACGTGACCCTGTCCATATCCGTGCCTGGATTTAGAGGCTATACGTGGTGTCGTCGTCCGGTGCAATGCGATACATTACTGCTGTTGATTCATCAGCATCGTGCTTATTCATCCATATGCTCTATCTCATCTCCGCTTTTTCGCATCAGGACAAAATCTTTACCACGGTACTCAACGATCTTGTAGCCCTTGGCCTTATAATGATCCGCGCATAAAACGTCACAGAGAACTTCATTTTCGTTGTACACCTCTTCCCAGCGGTTGCCAAGCCTCTCTCTAAGAATTCCTAAAACTCTTTTCAATTCTCTATCATTTCGGAATCTTGTTGCAAAACCATATTCATAATTATAAACTTCGCTTTTTAAGGTGGGAGCATGTGGTGAGCCAAATTGTATCCCAATATAAAACCGTCCCAACAGGCATATTTTATATATTTTTGTGATATTTTCCCACGGTACAAATACAAAAGTGAGGTGTAGAGGCGACGGTTTTATACCGTTCTCATAAACTTTAAAATTAAATTCCAGTACTTATTATACAGAAGTTTCCCCCATCTCTCTCTTCTTACCATGCTTATCACCCTCGTTGCGACCACCTATCACGCTCCTTAAACATCATCGGGGCATTCCTCTATGATGACACCTGAGCGAGGTGATTTTCTCTTCATTTTTTTTCATTTTTAAGTATTTGAGCACCCTTTCTCGGTGGTATTCATCCCACAGTTCTTTAAATTGTCTACCATTATATAGATTTTTCACATTCTTTTTGAATATATCAAATAAAATTTCATAATTATAGAAATTTCTGGATGTTATACTATCTATCCCGGACACCATATCATCTCCGAATTTCACATATATCATAAACTCATATTTTCCGAACAGAATTCCTGAGATTCTCCTCACGAAGTAAAAAACGGCTATGTTTTCATAGGGATAAAACCAGTACATCCTTGAGAAGGGGTTGTATGAGTGGAGCGCGATCCCTTTCTCCATGATAAGCGCCTGACGAAAGAAATCCAGGAAAAATGGGCCACTTAATAAGAAACCTGGAATAATGAAAAACAAAAAGTATAAACCTATAATTAATATAATCAGTATTTCCATAATAAGAGATATATCTACATTGCCTGTAATCCTGTACACCAATTCAACCAAAATCAAGCGGGGTTGACCGCTCAACAACCACCCAGTTAGAGATACATAAAATAGAAATGTTATTATATTGGTAATAAAAATCTTTTTTCCTTCCGTGGTGGATAAATCCCACCCTCTGTGTAGTACCTTACCTCCCACTCTTTCTAAACACCGTTTGTGTACGAGTTTGGCACCTTCGGGGACCTCCGGACGTGACAAGAGGCTCACCTCATTTATTTCCATGCTTCAAGTACTGCAGATAATATCCCATCCAGATGCCCGACCAATTTACCATAGGCACATACATCTCCTAGTTCTCCATCCCTCTATGGTCCATACATCTTCCACAGCATCATTTCAGTGTATTTGTACTCCCGGTGCATCCATAGAGGGACCTTAGATGTGCCACCAATCGTATATCAGGGAATTCCGTATATTTAATCATTTTGACCTCGCTCTGCAACGAGCATGCGCTGAATCTGGTTTAATTGTAAATCTGCCCGATACAGGCCCCGGTCACAGGATGCAAACCGAACAGATGCCGCAATAAACGGCATCCGCTTGCTTTTCGCCCGACAGAAATGTTTATATAGAAGAAGAAATTTACCCCTACCGAGGTGATGCGACATGCTGGCAGGACAACCGATACTCATACTGAAGGAAGGAACCAGAAGGGAGACGGGCAGGGAGGCGATGAGGAGCAACATCGCCGCAGCCAAGGCCATCGCCGAGGCGGTCAGGAGCACGCTCGGTCCCAGGGGCATGGACAAGATGCTCGTGGACTCCCTCGGCGATGTGGTCATAACGAACGACGGCGTGACGATTCTGAAGGAGATAGACGTGGAGCACCCCGCCGCCAAGATGATGGTGGAGGTCGCCAAGACCCAGGACAGCGAGGTTGGCGACGGTACGACCACCGCGGTCGTTCTGGGCGGCGAACTCCTGAAGCAGGCGGAGGAGCTCCTCGAGCAGAACGTGCACCCCACGGTCATCACTGAGGGCTATCGCCTCGCCGCCGAGAAGGCGAAGGAGATAATGCACGAGGTGGCGAAGGAGATAGACCCGGAGAAGGATAGAGACGTGCTGCTGAAGATAGCCGCCACCAGCCTCAGCAGCAAGAGCGCCTCCGCCGCCAAGGAACTGCTCTCGGGCATAGCTGTGGACGCCGTTCTGAAGATCGTGGAGGAGCAGGACGGCAGGAAGAGGGTGGACGTGGACAACATACAGCTGGTGAAGAAGCAGGGCGGTAGCATTGACGACACGAAGCTCATAGAGGGCATGATCATAGACAAGGAGAAGGTGCACCCCGGCATGCCCACCGTGGTCAAGGACGCGAAGATAGCGCTGATAAACGCCCCGCTGGAGATCAAGAAGCCGGAGATAGATGCCAACATACAGATACGCGACCCCAACATGATACACGCGTTCCTGGAGGAAGAGGAGAAGATGCTCAGGGAGATGGTGGAGAAGATCAAGGGCACCGGCGCCAACGTGGTCTTCTGCCAGAAGGGCATAGACGACATGGCGCAGCACTTCCTGGCGAAGGCGGGCATATATGCGGTGCGCCGCGTGAAGAAGAGCGACATGGAGAAGCTGGCCAAGGCCACAGGCGCGAAGGTCGTCAACAACCTGGACGACCTGACCTCCGAGGACCTCGGCCACGCCGAGAAGGTGGAGGAGAGGAAGATCGGCGATGACCACATGACCTTCGTGCTCGGCTGCAAGAACCCCAAGGCGGTGAGCGTGCTCATCCGCGGCGGCACCGAGCACGTGGTGGACGAGATAGAGAGGAGCCTCAACGATGCCCTGCACGTGGTGGCCAAGGCCATAGAGGACGGGAAGGTCGTCACGGGCGGCGGCTCCACCGCGGTTGAGATAGCCCTCCGCCTCAGGGAGTACGCGGCCAGCGTGGGCGGCAGGCAGCAGCTCGCAATAGAGAGGTTCGCCGATGCCATAGAGATCATACCCAGGACGCTCGCGGAGAACGCCGGCCTTGACCCCATAGACGTGCTCATAAACATCAGGAAGGCGCACAAGGAGGGCAAGGTGCACCACGGAATCAACGTCTTCACCGGTGAGATAGAGGACATGTGGGAACTCGGCGTTATAGAGCCGCTCTCCGTGGGCGTGCAGGCCATCAACAGCGCCACCGACGCCGCCGTGATGATACTGCGCATAGACGACGTCATAGCGGCGAAGGGCGAGGAGAAAGGCAAGGGCGGCGACAAGGGCGATTTCGGCACGGATGAGGAGTGACCTCCTCACCCATTTTTCCATTTGATTGAAACACACAAACCATTTTATCTTCGGTTTTCATTCACCCATAGGTGAAACACGGCTTTTCTTCGCGGAAAGGAGACGTGGACGCGACGCGCGGCCCCGTTCGGTCTGCCCTCATAGCCCTCGCCATACCCATAATGGTAAGCAACCTTCTCCAGACGGCGTACAACCTCGTGGACGCCATATGGCTGGGGCGTGTGGGAAAGGCGGCCTTCACCGCGCCCACGGTCTCGTGGCCCATAATCCACGTTCTCATCTCCCTCGGAACCGGATTCGCCGTGGCCGGTCTGGCGCTCTCCGCCCAGTACAGGGGTGCGGGCGACCGCGAGAACGCGTGCAGGGCGGCGGGGCAGACGATTGTTTTCATGTTCATCTTTGCCGTCCTCATAGGGGGATTGGGGGCATACTTTGCGGGGGATATACTCTCCNCCATGGGGGTTGAGAGGGGAGAGCCCCTTGAGCAGTCCACCGCCTATATGAGGGTGATGTTCGCGGGCATACCC
>MTNG01000088.1 GCA_002011395.1 Candidatus Aciduliprofundum sp. JdFR-45 | reverse complement strand
ACATGCATCTTGAATATCTTCTCGTCAGGCACGCTCTCTATCTCAACTCCGCCCTCTCCGGATGCCATTATGAGAGGCCTCCTTGCGGAGCGGTCCAGTATTATGCTGAGGTAAAGTTCACCCGCTATGTCCAGCTTCTCCTCCACGAGGACGTACTGCACCTTTGTGCCCTTTATCTCCATGTTCAGGAGTTCCTCTGCCTTCTTCCGCGCCTCTTCAACGTCGCTGGCGAATTTAATGCCGCCTGCCTTGCCGCGCCCACCCACCAGAACCTGGGCCTTGAGGACGACGTCCCCCTTCACCTCTTTGATCTCATCGGGGGAGCGCACCACGTAGCCCTCGGGCACGGGTATGCCGTATTTCCTGAACAGCGCCTTCCCCTGGAACTCGTAGAGCTTCATGGCCGCAACCTCCTCACCACACCAGGTCTATCATCCTCGCGAGCGCCCTCTTCCCGCGGTAATCGGGCAGGATTATGGGCGCCCTTCCGCGCGGCTCTATGCCCGCCTCGCGCAGCATGGCGACGTACCTCTCCACGTGCTCCAGCGAGAGCTTCTTCGGTTTCCCGACCTTCCTCGCGTGCCTCGCCGCGTGCATCCCTGCGCGCCTGCCGAACACATTGTAGTCCAGCAGCGAGTTGCCCATGAGGCGGTTCTTTCCGTGCACACCGCCCTCCACCTCGCCGCCAGCGAAGAACGCTGGAATCGGGCCGTTCGGACCGAGAACCTGCGCCTGCGGGTTTATCTCCACGCCGCCGTTCTGGTAGTGTAGCGTCGGGAACACGAGTATGGGGTCCTTCGTCATATCTATGCCGAACCTCTTGAACATCCTGTACATCGCGTCCAGGTTCTTCCTTATGGTTCCCTCGCCGTGTATCTCCTCTATCATGGGCGAGTCCAGCCACACGCCGACCATGCCCGTCGGCGTCCTGACGCCCTTGTTCCGGCCGTAGCACTCCCGGATGAAGGCAGCCGCCTCCACATCGCGCGGCTCCAGAGGGTACACGAACTGCTCACCGTCGGCGTTCACCGGCTGGGCGCCCAGCCCGCGAACCTTCTCCGTGATGAGAAGGCCCACTATCTGCTCGGGGTAGGCCGCACCCGTGGGGNGATACTGCACGGAGTCCAGGTCGCGGAGCCTCGCACCGGCCCTGTAGGCCATTACCAGTCCATCTGCCGTGGCACCGTAGTGGTTCGTGGTGGGGAAGCCCCTTATGTGCAGCCGGCCCCAGCCGCCCGTGGCGAGCACCGTGGACTTCGCCCTTATGACGTAGTACTGCTTCGTCTCCATGTTCCACGCAACCGCGCCGGCGATTCCGCCCTCACCGTCCGTGAGCAGCTCCACTGCGGGCGTGAACTCCATAACGGGTATTCCCAGATTCCGCGCTTCGTCCCTGAGAACGCGCATGATCTCCATGCCCGTGTAGTCCTTGGCCGAGTGCATCCTCCTCCTGGAGGTGCCACCGCCGAAGTTCTCCACGAACTCCCCGTCCACCTTGTCGTACATGACGCCCAGCGACTCGTGCCACTTGATTATGAAGGGCGCGTCCTGCGTGAGCGCCTTGACGAGTTCGGGCTTGTTCGTGAAGTGGCCTCCGCCCATGGCATCCAGGTAGTGAATCACGGGCGAGTCAAAGGGGCGGTCCGCCGCCTGTATGCCTCCCTGCGCCATCATGGAGTTGGAGTCACCGTGGCGCAGTTTCGTTATCATCAGTATGTTCTCCGGCTTTATGCCCTCGTAGACCGCCCAGAGGGCGGCGACCGTTCCGGCACCCCCTCCGCCTATGATGAGTATGTCCACGTCGTAGTCCACCTGGTTCAAATCCACGTCCGCCGGGTCCAGAATGGGCTCAGCCTCCAGCAGGTCAACGACCTCGTTCGGGGCCACATCCCCTTTGTTGGGCCCGACCTTGATCTCCCTCTTGCCTCCCGGCCTGTAGTCGGGGTGGTACTTGTTGAGGACCTCTTCCCTCTCCTCGAGGGTCATCTTTCTGAAGGTCTCCTTGAGACGGCGCGGACGCGTCTTCTCTACCTTCTCTATGCTTTCCCGCATATACTCGGGGTATCCATCAATCAACTTCAGCGCCATGGTCAATCCACTCCTTCTTCAGAGCTATCCTTAATGACCTCCATCCTCCGCTTCGCATACAGCTCCTTGAGCTTCTCCAGCGGCATGTTCATGAGCATCTCGTATCCCTTCTCAAACATGCCCTTCTCAATCTGCTCTATCCGGATGTCCAGGTACTTCACCGGCTCCGAGAGATACTTCCCATAAAGACGGCGGGCAAGCTGCGCCATGTGGTAGTGCTGTATCTCCGCGGGACAACGCACCGTGCACAGACCGCACTGAATGCAGTCAAAACTGAGTTCGGCGACCTTCGCTATATCGCCCCTGAGCGCCGCCTGTATGTAGTCCATGACCTTCAGCTCCTGAGGACAGGCCCTCGTGCACGTGTTGCACGCGATGCACCTGGCGAGTTCAGGATAGTACTTGAGAAGGATGTTGTGCGTGATGCGTATCTTCTCCAGGTCGTAGGTGGCCTTGTTCGCAGGGGTGAAGGGCAGCTGTGTCAGATACATGCCATCCTCAACGGTCTTCTGGCAGGCCAGGGCGGTGTACAGCTTGTAGTCATCCCTCTTGCGGTACACCGTGGAGCATGCACCGCAGAAGCCGGCCCTGCAGCCCGCACCGCGCACGAAGCGGTAGCCGGCGTACTCTATGGCCTTCATTATGGTGAGACCGGCCGGAACCCTGTGCTCCTTGCCCATTATGTATATCGTCACCCACTCTTCCGGCTCGAATTCCTCTTTTTTCATTATCTCGTCGAAGTCCACACCTTCCTCCAGCAGGTCCTTTTCGTTGCTCATACCACTCACCCGCCCATCACTCCACGGGCGGCGGCGGCTTGATGAACCCATGCTTCATGAGGAACTGGGTCTTCTCTCTGGCCTCCTTTATGATCTCCAGGGCGTGCTCGTATATCTCCTGCCTGGATGGCTTGATGCGAGCAACGCCCTGCTCGATCGCCTTCATGGCCACCGCCGTCGCCTCGTGTGGGAAGACCTCCCAGTCGTCCATAGTCGGCACGACGTAGTCCTCCCTCAGGCCTTTCTGCTCGGCAACCTCCGCTATGGCGTAGGCCGCCGCTATGTGCATCTCGTCCGTTATCGTCCTCGCCCTGACGTCCAGCGTGCCGCGGAATATGCCGGGGAACCCGAGGGAGTTGTTCACCTGGTTGGGGAAGTCGCTCCTGCCTGTGCCGAATATGCGGACGCCCGCCTCCTTTGCCTCCCACGGCCATATCTCCGGTATGGGGTTCGCCTCCGCGAAGACTATGGCGTCGTCGTTCATCTGGGCGACCCACTCCTTTTTGATCGTTCCCGGCCCGGGCTTGGACGCCGCTATGCACACGTCCGTTTCCTTTATGGCCTCCGGAATACCGCCCGTCCGCCCCTCGCCGTTGGTCGTCATGGCTATGTTGTACTTGTAGGGGTTCTTCTTCTTGAGTTCCTCTATGTCCGGCCTGTTGGGGTGGAGAATGCCCTTGCTGTCCACCGCTATGATGTTCTTCGGGGGCACGCCCGCCTTTATAAGCGTGCGTATCAGACATATGTTGGCGGCCCCCGCACCTATTATGGAGAACGTCGCCTCGCTGAGCTTCTTCCCCACTATCTTGAGGGCGTTTATGACGCCGGCGAGCGTTATGGCAGCGGTTCCCTGCTGGTCATCGTGCCACACGGGTATGTCCAGCTCTTCCCTCAGCCGGTCCAGTATGTAGAAGCACTTCGGCGAGGATATGTCCTCCAGGTTTATGCCGCCGAATGTGGGTGCAACCATCTTCACTACCTCTATGAACTTGTCCGGGTCCTTGGTGTCTATCATCAGGGGGAAGGCATCCACGCCGCCCAGATACTTGAACAGCAGGGCCTTGCCCTCCATCACAGGGAGACCGGCCAGCGGCCCTATGTCGCCCAGCCCCAGCACGCGCGTGCCGTCGCTCGCGACCGCCACGTAATTCCACTTGTTCGTATGCTCAAACACCTTATCTGGGTTCTTGTGTATATCCTTGCACGGCTCGGCTACACCCGGCGTATACCACACGCCGAAGTCGTCAAAGCTCGCTATTGAACACTTGGGTATCACCTCTATCTTGCCCCTGTAGAAGGGGTGCCACTTCATGGCCTTCTTTCCGGGCAGTTTTGCCTTTTCCTTCAGTTCTTCTACAGTTACCTTCTTCATCTTCCTTCACCTCTCTTCCTTCATATACTCATCGGATCCCAGCGCGACCGCGAGTAGCTCCGTGAAGTAATAAACCGGCAACTCGTCCTGATACCTCCTCAGGTTGTAGTGACACAAGGGGCAGAAGGTGGCCATGACCTCGGCCCCTGCTAGTTTAGCGGACCTCACTATCTCCCTCACCCTCTCCTTCACGAGGTCCTCACGGGCCGTCACGTGATACGACCCGCAGCATTCGTTCCTCAGGGGATAGAAAACGGGGTTGAAGCCCGCCCTCTCCAGAATACCTTCCATGAGCATGGGGTCTTCGGGGTCGTCTATGGCCACCTCCTTGGGGCGCAGGAGGAGACAGCCGTAGTAGGGGGCGACCTTCATCTCCGTCCTTCTGACGGGTTTCATATCCACCGATTTCAGCAGCTCAAGCAGGTGAACGACCTCTATACCATCACCCCACTCACCGAGTTCCTCATCCTCCAGGTACTTAAGCGCCCTCTCGGGGCCATCGCCCCCGTCCTTCATCCACATTTCCACGCGCTTCATCGTATTGTAACACATCTGGCAGACCGTGACGAGTTTATCGCCGCTTTCCTTCGCCCTCAGCATGTTCCTCACGGCGCCGAGCTTCCGCGCTATGTCATCCTCGGCCATCGGGTACACGACGCCGCAGCAGTTCCACTCATCCATCTCCTGCAACTCCACGCCGAGCTTTTCCATCACGTAGAGTGCGCTCTTTTCCAGCGTCTCGGCGTATCCCTTCAGCGAACATCCGGGGAAATAGGGGTACTTCATATCACCACTCCCCCAGCTTGCGGAAAGCGCTGACCATGGCTATCTGCGGGAGGTCCGCCACATCCACGGCGTTGGGGTGCACATAGTCCTCGCGTCCCCTCTGCCTGTACTGGCGGATCGCCTCCATGATCTTCGCTATATCTATATTCCTCGGACAGCGCACGGTGCAGACGACGCACGTCACGCACTCCCACGGGCTCGCGATGGTCATAAGGTCAGGGTCGTTGAACTGAAGCATTCTGAGAACCCTGTTGGGCGGTGCATCCATCTCGGCCGCCACGGGACACCCGGCGGTGCATTTACCGCACTGATAGCAGGAAAACGGATTCTGAGCGCTGACTTCCCGGACGAACTCAACAATGTCGTCGTTCATCGCTTCACCTCCCTCTCAAGCGGGCCGAGCTTGCGGATGGTCTCAGTAAATTCCTCGACAACACGCGCGAACTTCTCGCCCTCCGAGGCGGATATCCACTCCAGCCGCACGCGCTCCGGCTCTATCCCTGCGACCTCCAGCATCTTCCGCACCATCGCAATTCTCTTCATCGCCTTGAAGTTGCCCGCGACGTAATGACAGTCGGAAGGTATATGACACCCACCTATAAGAACGCCATCCGCCCCGTTCTCAAACGCCTCCAATATGAACTGAGGATCCACTCTGCCGGAGCATGGTACTCTGATGGGTATGACGTTCGGGGGGTATTTGAGGCGGGAAACACCTGCCAGATCCGCCCCGGCGTAGGCGCACCACCTGCAGAGTATGGCGACGATGCGGGGTTCCCACGTCATCTCTCACCACCTCCGGCCCTGAGCGCTGCCCGTATCATCGCTATGATCTGGTCGTTCCTGTAGTTGCGGAGGCTGGCAGCGCCCGTGGGACAGGCAGCGACGCAGGTGCCGCATCCCTCGCACAGCACCTCGTTGACCTCCGCCACCTCGCCCACCGTTATGGCCCCGTAGGGGCAGACGGACTCGCAGACATGGCACGCGGCGCACACGTCCTCGTCCACTGTGCAGACCACCGGCTCATGCTGCAGTTTCTCCTGTGTGAGTATCCCCAGCGCCTTGGACGCCGCAGCGGACGCCTGCGCCACGGTATCCGGAATATCCTTTGGTCCGTGGGCCGCCCCGGCTATGAATATGCCGGTTGTGGCGCTCTCCACCGGGCGCAGTTTTGGATGAACCTCCTTCAGGAATCCATAGGAATCCCTCTGGATTCTGAGCGCACCCGCGAGTTCGTCTATGGGCGACGGAACGATGCCCATGGCGAGAACCACGAGGTCAAAGTCCATCTTGATGGGTTTCCCGAGAAGCGTGTCCGCCGCGTGTACGCGAACCTTCCCCCCTTCCTCATAGAGTTTGGACACGCGCCCTCTCACGTACTTGACCTCGAACTCCTCCTGNACNCTCTTGACGAACTCCTCGTAGCCCTTGCCCCCCGCGCGAATATCTATGTAGAACACGTAGGCCTCGCCGTCAGGCACCCTCTCCCTGTACATCATGGCGTGCTTCGCCGTGTACATGCAGCATATCTTGGAGCAGTACGGGAGGTGCTGCTCATCCCGCGACCCGCAGCACTGTATGAATGCCACGCGTTTCGGAACCTTCCCGTCGGAGGGCCTCACGATTTTCCCGCCCGTGGGACCCGTGGAGGAGAGCATCCTTTCAAACTGCAGGGAATCTATGACGTTCTCGTACTTCCCGTATCCGTACTCCCCTATGTTCTCCTTGCCGTAGAGGTCGTAACCGGTGGCGATTATGATTGCGCCGACCTCAACTTCCTCAATCTCCACGCCCTCATCGTAATTTATGGCCTTCGCCTCGCACGCCTCGCTGCACCTCCCGCAGATTATGGGCTTTCCGGAGAGCACACCCTTGAAACTGCGAAAACTCAGGCACACCTCGGGGTCTATGACGTAGGCGGCGGGAATCGCCTGCGGAAACGGGATGTATATGGCCTTTCTCACGTTCAGATCCCTGTCAAACTCGTTAGGGGCGTAGGCAGGACAAACCCTCTCGCATTCGCCGCAGAGATTGCACACATCGGGGTCCACGTACCTCGGCCTCTTTTTGATCTTCACTTTGAAATTGCCCACATACCCCTCAACATCCACCACCTCGCTGTTCGTGAGGAGGCGGATGTTGGGATGCCGTGACACCGCCACCATCTTGGGCGTGAGGATACACTGCGAGCAGTCCAGCGTGGGGAAGGTCTCGCTCAACTGCGCCATGTGTCCGCCTATGGTGGGGGATTTCTCCACCAGAACGACCTCATAGCCCGCATCCGCGATGTCCAGCGCCGCCTGCATTCCGGCTATTCCCCCACCGACGACCAGCGCCCTCTTGACCACGCCCACCTCTATGTCCTGGAGCGGCTCATCTCCCCAGACCTTTTCCACAACGGTCTCCGTGACGCGTATTGCCTTTTCCGTGGCCCTCTCCATGTCGTCGTGAACCCAGCTGACCTGCTCCCTTATGTTCGCTATTTCCACCAGATACGGGTTTATGCCCGCTCGCACCCCCGCTTTCCTGAACGTGTCCTCGTGCATAGAGGGGCTGCAGGCCGCAATGACCACGGCATCCAGTTTCTTCTCCCGGATGGCATCTTCCAGCAACTTCTGACCGGGGTCCGAGCACATGTACTTGTAGTCCGTGACGTAGGCCACACGGGGATTCTTCTCCAGCGCGGCCACGAGTTTCTCTATGTTGACCGTTCCGGCGATGTTTCTACCGCAGTGGCAGACGAACACGCCGATCCTTCTCTTAGGCACCGCCCATCACCTCTTGTGCGTAGGAGTAGCCCTCTTCAAACGCCCTCATGTTGATCTCCAGGAACCTCT